>NZ_JBXFWF010000011.1:0-78586 GCF_056854515.1 Stenotrophomonas sp. STEN063 | reverse complement strand
CAGCTGTGGGGGGCCCCCCACCCCCCCTACACCTAAACCGCGCCCGCCCCCCGGGCGCCGCCCGCCACGGCAAATGGGGCGCCATATAACGCCGGGTGCCGCGGGCCGGGGCCCGGGCCGCCGCTACAGTACGCACATGAACGAATTCGACCGCGTACGCGACTATCTGACCGGCCTGCAGGACCGCATCTGCGCCGCCATCGAGCAGGCCGACGGCCAGGCCCGTTTCAACGAGGACCGCTGGCAGCGCGCCGAGGGCGGCGGTGGCCGCACCCGCATCCTGCGTGATGGCGCAGTGTTCGAGCAGGCCGGCATCGGCTTCTCCGACGTCGCCGGCACGCGCCTGCCACCCTCGGCCTCCGCCAACCGCCCGGAGCTCGCCGGAGCGTCCTGGCGCGCCTGTGGCGTGTCACTGGTGTTCCACCCCAGCAACCCTTACCTGCCGACCACCCACGCCAACGTGCGCTACTTCCAGGCAGAACTGGATGGCAAGACGGTGGCGGCCTGGTTCGGCGGCGGCTTCGACCTGACCCCCTTCTATCCCTTCGACGAGGACGTGCAGCACTGGCATACGGTTGCGCGCGAGCTGTGTGCACCTTACGGCGAAGACCGCTATGCCGCGCACAAGCGCTGGTGCGATGAATATTTCTTCCTCAAGCACCGCAATGAAACGCGCGGCGTTGGCGGCCTGTTCTTCGACGACCTGCACGCTGACTTCGAAACCGACTTCGCTTACCTGCAGGCGGTTGGCGACGGTTTCCTCGATGCCTACCTGCCCATCGTCGAACGCCGCAAGGACACAACGTATGGCGAACGCGAGCGCGAGTTCCAGCTGTACCGCCGTGGCCGCTACGTCGAGTTCAACCTGGTCTACGACCGCGGCACCTTGTTCGGCCTGCAGAGTGGCGGCCGCAGCGAGAGCATCCTGATGAGCCTGCCACCGCGCGTGCGCTGGGAATACGGCTATACCCCCGACAACGGCAGCGACGAAGCGCGCTTGGCCGAATACCTGGTCCCGCGCGACTGGCTGTAGTGCCGAGCCATGCCCGGCAGGGGCTTTACCAGGAAACCAAACGTGTAGGAGCGGCGTAAGCCGCGAAGCTCATGGTCGGTCCGGTTGCGAGCATCGTCGCCACTTCATTGCTGTCAGCTTCGCGGCTTACGCCGCTCCTACAACACCTTTGCCGAGCATGGCTCGGCACTACCTGTTGTCCTTCTTCAGGATAATGGTGATGTGGCCGTTGGTTTCCAGCAGTGCCAGATCAACTTCATCCACTTCATCGCAACCGGCATCGCGCATCGCCTTGGCGAAATCGGCCTTGCTGACCAGCTCGCGCTGCAGCACCTTCTGCAGCACGTGCCCATGCCGCGCCAACACCACCGGTTCGCCTTCGATCACCTGCTCCATCATCGGGCTGCGGGTAGTGATCCAGCCCACGACGTAGTTCAACGCGATCAGCGTGGCTGCCAACAGCAAGCCGCCGCCCAATGACGTGTCCTGCCCCAGCAACGCGTTCTGCACTGCATTGCCCAACAACACCAGCAACAGCATGTCGAACGGGGTGAACTGACCCAGCGTGCGCTTGCCAGCAACCCGCACCATCACCAGCACCACGGCATAGACAATCACCGCGCGCAGGATGAACTCCCACCACGGCATCGCCAGTGCGAACAGGTCGGACATGATTCCCCTCCATCACTCGATGACATCATCGTCGGCCAGTGCGGATAAAGATGGCGCGAGAAACTGGTCGAGAGCAGTCTCTCGTCGAAATAGTTTCAAATGACACAAAAAGAAGCCCCGCCGACCAGGGGGGGGTCGACGGGGCCGGGGAGCGGGCATTTGGGGAGGAATCCCCGCTCCGAGATCTGCTCCAGGGGATGGGAGAGATCCGCGACAGACGTTGCGTCTGTCGCGGACTATATGAGCATTCCCAACCTTGATGGATCGTGAAGATTCTGCCGCCTTTTCAAAAGAATTAAGGACAGATTCATCTGCCGAATAACACTGGCATTTACTAAATACGGTGTAACGCGACGCATTGTTTCATTTACTAAATGTTTCTAGTTAAGAAACTAGAAAATCAATGAGCTTCGTCCCAATTTTCACCGATTCCAGTGTCCACTACCAAGGGAACACGCAAGCTCGCTGCCGATGCCATTCGTTGCTCGACTTCCGCGCGCAAGGTGTCGATGAATGCGATGTCGGCCTCGAACACCAGTTCATCGTGCACCTGCAGGATCATCCTGGCCTTGTCACTGTGCCCTTGCAGCCAGGTGTCCACGCTGACCATCGCGCGCTTGATGATGTCCGCCGCGGTGCCCTGCATCGGCGCATTGATGGCGGCACGTTCGGCGCCGGCACGCAGGCCCTGGTTGCGGGCGTTGATGTCGTTCAAATACAGGCGGCGACCAAACAGGGTCTCCACGTAGCCCTGCTCGCGCGCCTGCACACGCATGCGCTCCATGAAATCGCGCACCGCCGGATAGCGGCTGAAATACAGCGCCACATAATCCTGCGCCTGGCCACGATCGATGCCCAGGTTCTTGGCCAGGCCGAACGCGCTCATGCCGTACATCAGGCCGAAGTTGATTGCCTTGGCCGCGCGACGCTCGTTCGGCGTCACTTCGTCCAGCGCGCGACCGAACACTTCGGCAGCGGTGGCACGATGCACGTCGGCACCCTGCTCGAATGCGCGCACCAGGCCCGGGTCTTCCGACAGATGCGCCATGATCCGCAGCTCGATCTGCGAGTAGTCGCAGGCCATCAGCTTGCGCCCCGGCGGTGCGACAAATGCCTTGCGGATACGCCGGCCGTCCTCGGTACGGACCGGGATGTTCTGCAGGTTGGGATCGGACGAGGACAGGCGCCCGGTCGCTGCTCCCGACTGGTGGTAGCTGGTGTGCACACGGCCGGTGTCCGGGTTGACCATCTCCGGCAGCTTGTCGGTATAGGTGCTGCGCAGCTTGGTCAGGCCGCGGTATTCGAGGATGACGCGCGGCAGCTCATGCTGCTCGGCAATCGCTTCCAACGCTTCTTCATTGGTGCTGGGCTGGCCCTTGGGGGTTTTCACCAACGCCGGCAGGCCCAGCTCGTCGAACAACACCGCCTGCAGCTGCTTGGGCGAATCCAGGTTGAAGGTATGCCCTGCCAGCTCGGTGGCCTTCTGCTGCGCCGCCAGCATGCGTGCGGACAGATCGCTGCTCTGCCGCTTCAGCTCGGCCGCATCGATGCGCACGCCGTTGGCCTCGATGCGCGCGAGCACCGGCACCAGCGGCATTTCGATATCGCGGTACACGCTCTGCAGCGACGGCACCGCCGCCAGCTGCGGGCCCAGCACACGGTGCAGGCGCAAGGTGATGTCAGCGTCTTCGGCGGCGTAGGCGCCGGCTTCGTCGATGCCAACCTGGGCAAACGAAATCTGCTTTGCGCCCTTGCCTGCCACGTCCTCGAACTTGGTGGTGGTGTAGCCAAGATAGCGCTGCGCCAGCGAGTCCATGTCGTGGCGGGTAGCGGTGGAGTTCAGCACGAAGCTTTCCAGCATGGTGTCGTCGGCATAGCCCTGCACCTCGACGCCGTGGCGGCGCAGCACATGGATGTCGTACTTGCCGTGCTGGCCGAGCTTCTTCTTGCCGGCATCTTCCAGCAGCGGCTTGAGCGCATCCAGCACCTGCTGCATCGGCAGCTGTGCCGGCGCACCCGGATAGATGTGGCCGACTGGGATGTACGCGCCCTTGCCGGGTTCGACCGCCAGACTGATACCAACGAGGTTGGCGCGCATCGCATCCAGCGCATCGGTTTCGGTATCGAAGGCGAATTCATCGGCGGCCTGCAGACGTTCCACCCAGGCCTGCAGCTGCTCGCTGGTGAATACCGTTTCGTATTCACCCTTGGCCGCCATCGCCGGGTCCAGCCCTGCAGCCGGCTCACTGTCGACGGCCTTGGCATAGCCAGCGGCAGTGCCGCGCAGGCTGGGCTTGCTGTCGGCAGCGACGTCCGGTGCGGCAACCCCACCCAGTTCACGCAGCGCCTGGGTGAAGCCGTAACGCGCGTACAGGCCACGCAGCGACTCCACGTCCTGTTCGCGCAGCTGCAGGTCACGTGGCCCCTGTTCCAGCGGCACGTCGGTGCGGATGGTGACCAGATCACGGTTCAAGGGCAGCCGCGGCAGCGCGGCGCGCAGGTTCTCGCCAATCTTGCCCTTCATGCCCGGGGCAGCGGCGATCACGCCATCCAGGTCGTTGTACTCGGCCAGCCATTTGGCGGCGGTCTTGGGGCCGCACTTCTCCACGCCCGGCACGTTGTCGACGGTATCGCCCATCAACGCGAGGTAATCGATGATCTGATCGGCGCGCACGCCGAACTTGTCGATCACCGCCGCGTCCGAGTCGGTGCGGCTGCCGGTCATGGTATTGACCAGCACCACGCCTGGACGCACCAGCTGGGCGAAATCCTTGTCGCCGGTGGAGATGGTGACTTCCAGTCCATCCGCAGCGGCGGCCAGCGCCAGCGTGCCGATCACGTCATCGGCCTCGACACCGTCGACGCGCAGGATGTCGATGCCCAGCGCCTGCACGATGTCGCACATCGGCTGCACCTGCGAGCGCAGGTCGTCGGGCATCGGCGGACGGTTGGCCTTGTACTCGGCATACATGTCGTCGCGGAAGGTCTTGCCCGGCGCATCGACCACGAAGGCCACGTATTCGGGCTTTTCCTTCAGCGTGGACCGCAGCATGTTGACCACGCCGAACAGCGCGCCGGTAGGCTCGCCATTGGCGTTGGTCAGTGGCGGGAGCGCGTGGAACGCGCGGTACAGGTAACTGGAACCGTCTATAAGGACTAATCTGCTCATGCGCTGATTCTACGCGGCGGACCGTTGCCGCATGTGGACAGGCATAATCGAACCATTCCCACCGAAGGATGCGACCCGATGAAATCCCTGCTGCTGATTCCCCTGCTGGCCCTGGCCGGCTGCGCCTCCCTCGGCGGCGGCTCGCCTCCGGTAGATGTCAAAGGTGCGGATATCACGCGCAAGTCGATGGACAACGGCGACACCATCGAGGAATACCGGGTCGGCGGCACCCTGCGCATGGTCAAGGTGACCCCGTCGCGCGGCGCACCGTTCTACATGTACGACCGCGATGGCGACGGCCGCATGGACAGCGACAAGGACGGCACCAAGCCGGTGTACTGGAAGCTGTATAGCTGGTGATCTTCTACCCCCTCCCTTGCGCGAAGCGCAGGGGAGGGTTGGGGAGGGGTGCTCTTGGCGGCCAAGCGTGAATAGCAGCCGGCCCTCTCACCTGCTCCGACAAAGCCCTCGTTTGAGGGCTTTGCTGATTCGGCTCACTGGGTTCTTTGGGGACACAGCAACAAGCACCCCTCCCCACCCCTCCCCTCCGTGCTGCGCACGCAAGGGAGGGAGCAAAGCCTCAGCGGATTACCAGCACCGGGACCGTGCTGCGGGCCAGCACCTCGGAGGTCTGGCTGCCCAGCAATACCCGGGTGACGCCGCGGCGACCATGCGAGGTCATCACCACCAGGTCGCTGTTGCAGGCCTTGGCGGTGTCGATGATGCCGTCGGCGGCGTAGCGGTCCAGCACGTGGTGGGTCTGCACGTCGGCGACATCAGCGGCGTGCGCGGCTGCCAGCGCCGGCTGCAGGATCTTCTGTGCGGCTTCCTCGCGGTCCTTCTTGTACTCCGGGCTGGCCTCGTAGCCTGCGCTCCAGCCCATGGCGTCGTACATGCCCACCGCCCACGGCTCGGAAACCGTGACGATGTCGGCATGCGCGCCCAGCTGGGCGGCCAACTCCAAGCCCTTGGCCAGGCCCTTGGCGGAAAGCTCGGAACCGTCGGTGGCGATCAGGATGCGCTTGTACATGGCAGTTCTCCTTGGATGAAGGGTGGTGGTGACACCATTGCACACCCGATGTTGCCCCCATGCCTTGCGCGAGATCAAACCCGGTCGATCAGGCGCTGACCCATACCTCCCAGTGTGGTCCGCGCTGCTGCCAGTCGAATTCCACCGGCAGGAACTTCTCGATCAGCCGCGCATTGCTGCGCAGATGGTCGCTGAGCGTGGCGGTGGTGAAGCGACCACCGCCCGCCAAGGCCATCGGCAGCAACAGCTGATCGGACAGGTGCTCGCCCACGCAGGCACCGCCCTCCAGATAGGCCTGCACGGTGTCGGCCAGCCGACCCGCCACGTCCTCGGCGGCCAGCCCGCGCTCGCCATGACTGTCGAAATGCTCGACATGGCTGTCATGGCGCAGCGTCATCGAGGCCACATTGCCCGGCCCCAAGGCTGGCCGCACCACCCGCACATGGCGCGGATGCGCATCCACACCGAAGCGCTTGGCCAGCACATCCAGCTCACGCTGGCCGATGGCGGCGGGCAGGCCCGACACCAGTACCTGCGCCTCCAGCGCCTGCAATGGCCCGCGCACGCTGAACTCGAGTGGCTGCAGCTGCGCACACCCCTGCACCGTCGCTTCCAGCACCCCGCCACCGGCCGGATGGAAGCCCGGCACATGCAACTGCAGGTCCGCCTGCACGCCCATGCGCGCCAATGCCGGCAGATAGCAGCTGCTGATGAAGTCGGCACTCGGTGCCATCGGATTGTGCGTACCACCTTCCAGCCGCACACGTGACGGCGCGGAGGCCTGCCATAGCGCAGGCAGCACTGTCTGCAGCACCAACGTCGCCGAGCCGGCGCTGCCGATGGCGAAGTGGTAGTCGCCCGCCTGCACGATGCCGGGCACGAAACGCAGCGTGGTCGCCCCCAGCGCAGCGCCTTCCACCTGCGCATTGCTGATCCGCGCTGCGGCGTTGACCGCGGTCAAATGCTGGCGCATCAACCCCGGCCGCGGGCGCTTGGCACGGATGTCCTGCATGGCAAAGCCAATCCCGGTGCACAGGCTCAAGCTCAGCGCAGAGCGCAGCAACTGCCCGCCGCCCTGGGTTCCATCGATTTCAATCATTTCCATTGTCTTGCCTTCCTGTGGCGCCCCACCGCAGTGGAGCGCCATTTTGTCTTATCCCTTCACACATACCACCTGACGCAGGGTATGCATGATCTCAACCAGATCGCGCTGCGCCTCCATCACCGCCTCGATCGACTTGTAGGCGGCCGGTGACTCATCCACTACCTCGGCGTCCTTGCGGCACTCCACGTGCGCGGTGGCCTTGATGTGGTCATCCACGCTGATCAGCTTGCGCGCCTTGGTGCGGCTCATCACGCGGCCGGCACCGTGGCTGCAGCTGTGGAAGCTGTCCTCGTTGCCCAGCCCGCGCACGATGAAGCTCTTGGCGCCCATGCTGCCCGGAATGATGCCCATCTCGCCCTTGCGCGCACTCACTGCGCCCTTGCGTGTCACCAGCACATCCTTGCCGAAGTGGTGCTCGCGGTTGACGTAGTTGTGGTGGCAGTTGACCGCCTCGGCCTGCGCCTCGAACGGCTTGCTGATCACCGTACGTGCGGCGGCCACGACGTTGCGCATCATCACCTCACGGTTGATGCGGGCGAAACGCTGTGCCCAATCCACCGCGAACACGTAGTCGCCGTAATGCGCGCTGCCTTCCGGCAGGTATGCCAGGTCCTGGTCCGGCAGGTTGATCATCCAGCGACGCATTTCCTGCTTGGCCAGCTCGATGAAGTAGGTGCCGATGGCATTGCCGACGCCACGCGAACCGGAGTGCAGCATGAACCACACGCGCTGCTCTTCATCCAGGCACACCTCGACGAAGTGGTTGCCGGTACCCAGCGTTCCCAGATGCTTGAGGTTGTTGGTGTTCTTCAGCTTGGGGTGGCGCTCGCAGATCAGGGCGAAGTCAGCAGCAAGCTGCGACCAGCCTTCCACCGCCAGCTCCGGCGCGGTGTCCCAGCTGCCCTTGTCGCGGCCGCCACGGGTCACGCTGCGGCCATGTGGCACTGCGCGTTCGATCGCGCTGCGCAGGGCCGACAGATTGTCCGGCAGGTCGCTGGCGGTCAGCGTTGTGCGGGTGGCGATCATGCCGCAGCCGATATCCACGCCAACCGCAGCCGGAATGATGGCGCCGATGGTCGGTACCACCGAGCCCACGGTTGCGCCCTTGCCAAGGTGCACGTCGGGCATCACCGCAACCCACTGATGGATGAAGGGCAGGCGCGCGATGTTCTTCAGCTGCTCACGGGCCTCGTCTTCCAAGGGCACGCCGCGCGTCCACAGCTTGATCGGTGCCGCACCATGCTCCTGGATCACGTTGTAATTGGTGTCGTTCATTGATGGCTTTCCTGTCATCTTCAAATCAAAGGTGCGGTGACAAAGGGGGTGGAACTGTCCGCAATGCCAGAACAGGTCTGGCAAGGCGGCCGGGACTTGAACCCGACCCCGAAGGGCTTCCAATGTAGTTCCACCTGCATTCACCGCATGAAACATCTACGAAAGGTGCCGGCCTGCACGACGAGGTTTGAAGGAACATCCTGCTCTACCTGACTGAGCTACCGCTGCGTTTCCACAACGGGCGGGATTCGAACCCGCGACCCGGAGCTTAAGAGGCTGTAGTTCCTTCGGCATTCGTGCATGCCGACGTTGATGCGCTTTCATGCCGAAGCACGAAGTAATATGAAAAGGTGCCGGCAAGTACGACAAGAATGATGGAACGTTTCACCGCTGTGCCACGAGGGCAAGGCGGCGATCCTGCTCTATCCACTGAGCTACCGATGCATTGCGGCATCGGGCGGGAATCGAACCCGCGACCTGGAGCGTGAAAGGCTGTAGTTCCATCGGCATTCGCACATGCCGACATTGAGGGGTGGGAGCAGACGGCAAGGGTTGGACTGACTCTCCGGATTCGAACCGGAATGAACAACCAATGTAGTCAGGCCGGCATCCGCCTTCTCCCATGAAATAGTCTCCAGGCCCGGCCGGCCCCATTGCCGGCCGGGCATCACATCGGCGACATCCGTATCGCCCTTACAAATCCATTGCCGCGATCCGCTCCACCCAGCGCGGGCGCTGTGCCGGCGGCAGGCTGGCATTGGCCAGCAACTCGAACACCGCATCGCTGAAGCCGCCGATATGCAGCACGTCCTCGCGCTCTACCGTCTGGCTGCTGGCCACCGGCTGCAGATCAATGCAGACCAGCTGCGCCTGCGGGCAACGCGCCTTCAGCGCGGCCCACTCACGCATGGTTGCGGTCTCACGGTTGCCGCGGGTGTCACGCCAGCTTTCGTTGTCCGACACCAGCACCAGCAGATCCAACTGCGCCCGCTTGCGGTTGAGGTAGGCCAGCGGTGCACTTACCGACGTACCGCCACCATTGATTGCCAACTGCTTTGCCAGGGTCATCACGCTGTCACGCGGGTTCAACTGCTGTGGATGCACCTCGGTATCGAACAGCAGCACCTGCGCCTGCGGGTGACCGCGCAACACACAGGCCGCGATCAAGGCCGCCACGTCGACGCACCGCGCCGCCGAGCTTGCCCCCTTGCGATAGCCGGTTACCGGCCACTGCATCGAACCGGAGACGTCCACCGCCACCACCACCTTGCCCTGCAATGCCGGCACCGACGCGGTCGCCACTTCCATCGCGTCCTGCAGCGCGTCCAGGATCGGACGCGGCAGTGCCGCACCGGCGTGGTAGGCCATCAGTAGCTGGTAGGGCAGCACCCGCGAACGGGCGATCTGCTGCGGGTCACGCAGCTTCGCTGCCACTTCAGCCACCATCGCCGCATCCTCGAACACACCGTGACGGGCAAAGGTGTTCAAGTTCATCCGCAGCTGCTGCCAGCTTGAGTTGCGCGCCAGCACCGACCACTGCGCCGCATCCAATGCCAGCGCGCTGTAATACTGGAACGGCAGGTCCGGCAGCATCCCACGCGGTTCGCGCTTGAACGCCTCGTAGGCACGCAGTTCTGCTGGCAACAGCGCCTCGTCGTACGGCCGCCCGATCACCCAGGCATACAGCGCTTCACGCGCGGCATCCTGCGGCTTGGGGTGGACCATGCGGATCACATCGGCCAGCGACGGCTGGTTGCCGATCGCCGCACGGATGATCGCCTTCGGCGACGCCTGCTCCAGCCACTGCCGCAGCAGGCGCTTCGGCAACGACCCCAACGAACGGCGACCTACCCGACCACTGCGCATGATCTGCACGAAGGTGCGCAGCATGCGGCCGTTGTCGATCACATGCGGGAAGGCCGCGGCAAAGGCCTCGCCATCACGCACGCTCAGCAGCGCCAACAGCAGTGCCGGCACGTCCTTCATGTGCGCCACACCGTGGGCATAGGCGGCGGTGCGGGCAATGAAGCCGGCATCGACCTCGTTGCACAGCGCCTGCACCTGCTCCAGCTGCGTATCGGCGCTGGCGTAGAAGGTGCTGTTCAAGCAACCGGTGGCAGCGAACAGGGCCAAGGCCGCACGCGGGTCACGGGCATAGGCCGATCCACCGGCCTCGTTGCGGACCGTGGCCTTCGGCAGCAGGGCGCCGCGGAAGGATGCGAACAGGTTTGCGTTGGCCATTTCGTACTCCTTGGCGGGAACTGCCCGCCGCTTGTCTTGCCCCTATAAACGCAATGGCCGTGCCAACTTTTCCACCACTCGATCAATTCATTGATTTACAAAGGTATTTTTAATCTCCAGGAGAGGATTCGCGCATCCGTGATGCGGACTTACGTATACTTTCAGCGCGCTATTTATAGGAATGGATATGTCAAAGCGTCAGGTCATCTTCGGCATGCTCGGCACCCAGCTCGATTCGGGCAGCGGCCCCGGTCGTTGGGAAAAATGGCGGCCCACCGTAGCCTTGGGCATGCATGAAGACTTCCAGCCCGATCGCATTGAGCTGATGCTGGACGAGCGCCGCTTCAGCCGGCTGGCCAAACTCGTGCAGGAAGATCTGGCACTGGTATCACCCGGTACCGAGCTGCGCCTGCACGACACCTACCTGGTCGATCCCTGGGAATTCGAAGGCGTCTACGCACGCCTGCACGACTTTCTCGCGGCCTATCCATTCCAGCCGGACGAGGAGGACTACTACGTCCACATCACCACCGGCACCCACGTCACCCAGATCTGCTGGTTCCTGCTGACCGAGAGCCGCCACTTCCCCGGCCGCCTGCTGCAGACCTCGCCGCCGCGCAAGCAAAGCAATGGCGACCCCGGCAGCCACACCGTGATCGACCTGGACCTGTCGCGCTACGACCACATCGCCCAGCGCTTCGCCCAACAGCAGCTGCAGGATCGCGACCTGCTCAAGAGCGGCATCGCCACCCGCAACCCGGGTTTCAACCGGATGATCGAGCAGATCGAGAAAGTCGCCACGCGCTCGCGCGCACCGATGCTGCTGACCGGCCCCACCGGTGCCGGCAAGAGCCAGTTGGCCAAGCGCGTATTCGAGCTGAAGAAGCTCAAGCACCAGCTGCCAGGTCGTTTCGTCGAGGTGAACTGCGCCACCCTGCGCGGCGACGGCGCGATGAGCACCTTGTTCGGCCATACCAAGGGCGCCTATACCGGCGCCAGCAGCGACCGCGCCGGCCTGCTGCGCTCGGCCCACCAAGGCCTGCTGTTCCTCGACGAGATCGGCGAGCTGGGCGCCGACGAACAAGCCATGCTGCTGCGCGCACTGGAAGAGAAGCGCTTCCTGCCGGTGGGCAGTGACCGCGAGGTGGAAAGCGACTTCCAGCTGATTGCCGGCACCAACCGCGACCTGCAGCACGATGTCCGCCAAGGCCGCTTCCGCGAGGACCTGCTGGCACGCCTGAACCTATGGACTTACCAACTCCCCGGCCTTGCCCAACGCAGCGAGGACATCGAGCCCAACCTGGAATTCGAACTGGAACGCTGGTCGCGCGAGCAGCACGAACGCGTGCGCTTCAACGCCGAAGCGCGTAGCCGCTATCTGACATTCGCCACCAGCAGCGAAGCTGCATGGCGCGGCAACTTCCGCGATCTGGGCGCCAGTGTTGTGCGCATGGCGACGCTGGCAAATGCAGGACGCATCCAGACCGACGGCGTCGATGAAGAGATCAACCGCCTGCGCACGCAATGGCATGGCGGCGATGATGCATCGCCACTGCAGGCATTGCTCGGCGATGCTGCCAACCAACTGGACCGCTTCGATCGCGTGCAGCTGGAAGAAGTGGTACGCGTCTGCCTGCGCTCAAAAAACCTGTCTGCGGCTGGCCGTGAACTGTTCGCGGTATCGCGCACGCAGCGTACCAGCACCAACGACGCCGATCGCCTGCGCAAATACCTGGCCAAGTTCGATCTGGACTGGGAGCAGCTGCAGAATCACGCAACCCAACTGTAGTGCCGAGCCATGCTCGGCAGTCCTTCACGCACAGACTAATACGCCGACCACTCCCCGGGTGCGCTGCGCTTACCCGGGCTACATCAAATCACCGTCAGATTCGCGTACGCCATCACCAGCCACTTGCTGCCGGCGTCGGCGAACTCGACCTGCACGCGTGCATGCTGGCCGTTGCCTTCGTAGTCGGTGACCATGCCTTCGCCGAACTTGGGGTGATTGACCAAGGCACCGAGCTTGATCGGCGGCACTTCGATATTGGCGTGACCACCCATCACCCGGTTGGCACCCAGCGAGGCCGGGCGCGAAACCTGCACCTTGGGACGAACCTCGTTGAGCAGCTCGCGCGGAATCTCGCGCAGGAAGCGTGACGGCAGGCTGTAATTGTCCTGGCCGTGGATGCGGCGCGATTCGGCATAGCCCAGCACCAGCTTCTGCCGTGCGCGGGTAATGCCGACGTAAGCCAGACGGCGCTCTTCTTCCAGACGCCCGCTTTCTTCCAGCGAGCGTGCACTCGGGAACAGGCCTTCTTCCATGCCGGCCAGGAACACCAGCGGGAATTCCAGACCCTTGGCCGAGTGCAGTGTCATCAGCTGCACACCCTCTTCGCCCGCCTGCGCCTGGCCTTCGCCAGCTTCCAGCGAGGCGTAGGACAGGAAGGCGACCAGCTCGCTCATGTCCTCGGCACCCTCCTCGATGTCGTCTTCGCGACGCACGAAGCGCGAGGCTACCGAGATCAATTCGTCGAGGTTGTCGGTACGCGATTCCGAGTCCAGCGCGTTGCGGCTTTCCTTGCCCCAATGCTCACGCAGCGCCGAACGCGACAGCACGTGATCGATACGCTCGGACAGATCCATCTCGCCGGTCTCGGCGGTGATCTTCTGCACCAGATTGATGAAGCCGGCCAGGGCGTTCTTGGCGCGCGAGGTCAGGTCGGCGCCCTGCGTGGCCAGCATCGCCGCTTCCCACAATGGCAGCGCCTGCTGGCGCGCAATGCGCCGCACTTCATCCAGGGTACGCTCGCCGATGCCGCGCGTCGGCGTATTCACCGCCCGCTCGAAGGCCGCATCGTCGTTGCGGTTGGTCATCAGGCGCAGATAGGCCAGCGCGTCCTTGATTTCAGCACGCTCGAAGAAGCGCATGCCGCCATACACGCGGTACGGCACCTGCTCGCTGAGCAGCGCTTCTTCGAAGGCGCGTGACTGCGCGTTGCTGCGGTAGAGCACGGCAACATCACCGTAGCTGCCACCATCACGTACCCACTGCCGCGCACGCTCGACCAGGTAACGCGCCTCGTCCATCTCGTTGTAGGCGGCGAACAGATCGATCGGGTCACCGTCACCGCTATCGGTCCACAACTCCTTGCCGATGCGGTCCGGGTTGTGCGCGATCACCGCATTGGCGGCACCGAGGATGTTTGCGGTGGAGCGGTAGTTCTGCTCCAGGCGAATGGTCTGCGCGCCGGGGAAATCCTTGAGGAAGCGCTGCACGTTCTCGACCTTGGCGCCGCGCCAGCCGTAGATGGCCTGGTCATCATCACCGACCACGAATACATGCGCGCTGTCGCCGGCCAGCACGCGCACGAAGGCGTACTGGATGGCATTGGTGTCCTGGAACTCGTCGACCAGGATCTCGCGGAAGCGGGCGCGGTAATGCGCCAGCAGCGCCGGGTTGTCGCGTAGCAGTTCATGCGCGCGCAGCAGCAGTTCGGCGAAGTCGACCAGGCCGGCACGGTCGCAGCGCTCCTGGTAGGCCGCATAGGCCTGGCGCAGGGTTTCGCCCCACTGGTCGTGCGGCTCGGGCTGGATGTGCTGCGGACGTCGGCCTTCATCCTTCTGCGTGTTGATCCACCACATCACCTGCTTGGGCGGGTACTTGCTGTCGTCCAGCTCAAGTTGCTGGACCACGCGCTTGACCATGCGCAGCTGGTCGTCCGAATCCATCACCTGGAAGGCTTCGGGCAGCTTGGCATCGGCCCAGTGCAGGCGCAGCAGGCGATGGGCCAGGCCGTGGAAGGTACCGATCCACATGCCGCGGCTGCCCTTGCTCAGCTGCAGGTCGATGCGGTGGCGCATTTCGCCGGCCGCCTTGTTGGTGAAGGTGACCGCGAAAATGCCGTGCGCAGGTACACCGCAGACTTCGGTGAGCCAGGCGATGCGATGGATAAGCACGCGCGTCTTGCCGGAACCGGCGCCGGCAAGAATCAGGTGGTGACCAAGAGGCGCGGAAACGGCCTCGCGCTGGGCTGCGTTCAGCCCGTCGAGCAAGTGGGAGACATCCATGCGCCCATTTTACGGGAAGCGGAGCAAGGCTTCCTGCAGGGTTCGCCGGCACCACGGACAGACAACGCCCAGTTGTTAGGCGCACCTGTACCAGCCCTGCGGATTTGACATCCGGACAGGTAAGCGCAATGCTCGATTGTCACTGGAATTACGGTTTTCTCTCCGCTCACGCAGCTCTCAATCCGAGGAGTGTGAAATGGCAAGGAACACGCGTGTGGTTCTGGCGGGTATGGCGTTTGCGATGCTGGCAGGTGTCGCACAGGCAGACAACCCAACGCCAGCGCAGCAACAACAGGTGCTGCCGGTGCTGGTGAAACTCAACGCCCAGGGCCGGGTGACCTACGTCAGCCCCTCCTCCCGCCTGCCACCGAAGATCAACCGGCTGCTGCGGGCAAACATCACCGAACTCTTTGCCGGCCCCGCCAACACTGCAGCGCCGGGCAAGAGTGACAGTAGCCGCCAGTTCATCGCCAACATGACGACCATCGCCACGCCAAATGGCCCTGGAGACCTGCATACCGTGCATTTCGCCCTGGTTTCCACCCAGACGGTACCCAGCGGCAGTTGGTACTGGGAGCACATGGATGGCCGGCGCCTCGCCCTGGTCAACCGGAACCTGCTCCCTGCGAACAGTTTGCCGCGCGAACCCTCGGACAGATCATGGGACCGACCTTCACCATCCAACGATGGCGGCTCCTCGGGCAGCAACGGCGGCTCTCCACCGGCAGGTGGCAAGAACACCTGAGCAAGACGGAGAACCGGTGGGAGCAACCTAGCGCAGCGTCTGCTGCGCCGCCGCGGCCGCCTGCCCGCGCAATTCAGGAATCGCCAGACTCTCCCACAGGTTGCCGATGCGCAGGCTGCCCAACACCTGCACGCGCGGCTCGACCACGCCATCGGCGTCGATCAAGCTGCCGTCGGCTGCCGTGTCCAGGCCGATCCCGTGCGGGCCAGCGCGGCCCACGCCGCTGCCCAGCAACTGCTGCAGCAGCGGATTGCGCATCGCCTGCGCGCGCATCTCCACACCGGTGGCGTTGATCACGCATTGCACTTCCAACTGCAACGGCTGACGCCAGCGATCCTGCGCGCTCAACCGCACGCAGGCGCCTTCGGCAACGGCGGTTTCCAGACGGCCACGATGCAACTGCAGGCGACCGGCCCGCTGCAGCTCCAGCAGCTGCGCATGCAGCGGGGCGGCGATGCGGTGGCGATGCACATCCCAGTAGCGCACCACATGGCGCAGGAAGCGGCGCTGGTCATCGAATGAAAGGGTTTGCCACAGCCGTTGACCCAGCGGACGGATACGCTCCATCACGCTTTGCCACGGAATATCACGCGTTGCCGCTTCGGCCGCGTGACATCGCAGTGCATGCATGCGCTGGCGCAGATTCATCGCCAGCAAAGGCTCGGGATCGTAATCGGCCGCAGCGCCCTTGGCATGGGGCAACGGCAGCAGCGCATGCCGCGACATCACATGGATACGGCCGCGATGACCATTGGCCTGCAGCGTTGCCACGCTGTCGGCCATGCTCAGGCCGGAACCGATGATCGCCACGTCGGCGTTGCCCGCAATGCCGTCGAGTGACGGGTAATCCCAGGCTTCCACGCGTTTGCCATCGACCAGGCCACTGGCACCGCGCGCCGGCAACGGCCGCAGCGCATTGCCCACTGCCAGAATCACCCGCCCAGCCTGCAACGGCCGGCCCGAATCCAGGGTCAGCAGCACGCCTTCGTCATTGGGCTGCAGCGCCTGTACGCGCGCAGCAAGAATTTCCAATTGCGCAGGACTGGCGTCCACCGCCTGCTGCAGACGGTGGCGCAGGTAGTCGGCGTAAAAACGACGCGGCACGAACTGCCCGGCCAACTGTTCCCGCGACAGTGCCGGAAAGGCCTGCGCCTCACACAGGTAGTCGAGGAAATCCTCGGGTTGTTCAGGAAAGCCACTCATCTTGGCGGCCGGCACGTTCAATACGTGCTCGTCGCGGGTGGTGGCATAGGCCACGCCACGGGCCAGCGGCAGACTGGGCTCGATCACCAGCAGGCGCAGCGGCCCGCTTGCGCCACGCAGCACGCCGATGGCGGCAAGCACGCCGGCGGCGCCACCGCCAATGATGGCCAGATCACACAATGCAGGGGTATCGATAACACTCATCTGCCCGATTGTAGGCGATGCAGTCCCCTCGCCTGATGCTGCACGGGCATGTATTCATGCTCGCAGGGCGGGAACTTTTTTCACGGCACTGAAACACAAAACCCGCCTTTCGGCGGGTTCTGCTTGGAACAGCAGCTCAAACAATCCGTGAGGATTACTTGATCTTGCCTTCCTTGTACATCACGTGCTTGCGAACAACCGGATCGTACTTGAGGAATTCCATCTTCCCCGGGGTGTTCTTCTTGTTCTTGTCGGTCGTGTAGAAGTGGCCAGTGCCGGCCGAGGAAATCATACGGACC
Organism: Stenotrophomonas sp. STEN063; assembly: GCF_056854515.1. Lineage (NCBI taxonomy): Bacteria > Pseudomonadati > Pseudomonadota > Gammaproteobacteria > Lysobacterales > Lysobacteraceae > Stenotrophomonas > Stenotrophomonas sp. STEN063. Next base: position 61,563 of record NZ_JBXFWF010000011.1, on the reverse strand, counting down.
TTATCGCGCTTACCTGCCATGATCGTTTACTCCTCAGACCTTTTCGCCGCGCGCACGCAGCTCAGCCAGAACGGAATCGATGCCGTTCTTGTCGATGGTGCGCAGTGCATGCGCGGAAACACGAAGCTTGATCCAGCGGTTTTCGCTGGCAACCCAGAAACGACGCTCGTGCAGGTTCGGCATGAAACGACGACGGGTCTTGTTGTTGGCGTGCGAGACGTTGTTACCCGTCTGCACTCGCTTGCCGGAAACTTGGCATACGCGGGACATTGCGCACCTCGGTAATGTTGATGACTTCCTTAGCCAGGAAGACGGCGGCCCCGGCGGTTACCCGCCACGCGTCATGGGAATCAAAGAGTTACGCTGACAAGGGTGGCCAGATGACGTGTTCCCGGCCACCGGCCCGGAGAATTCCGGACACAGCGAGCCGCATATTGTGCATGCAATCAGGTACCTGCGCAAGTTTGCGCCGGCAACCCTCAGGGCCTGGCGACAAACAGCCCGCCCGACGCCGGTGCCCGCTGCAGCGCATCGGCGCTCAGCCGGGCCCTGGCGGTGCTGATGAACAGGCGCCCATCCGGGGCGAAGCACAGGCTGCCCACCTGCGGCGCCGGCACCGCCAGCCGCCGCAGGACTGCGCCATTGGCGGCAAGTTCGAGCACCGCGCCGCCGCCCCACATCGCCACCCACAGGCTGCCCTGCGGCGACATCGCCATGCCATCCGGCTTGCCGGGCTCGCCGAGGAAATCGGTGACCACCCGCGGCTCCCCCAGGCTGCCGGCCTCGATGTCGGCCGGGTAGGCCAACAGGGTCCGCGCCAGCGTGTCGATCACATACAGGATCTGGCCATCGGCCGAGAAGGCCATGCCGTTCGCCACACCCAGCCCTTCGGCCACGCAGCGCACCGGGGCATCGGCGCTGGCCGTATGGAACAGCGCGCCCCGGCCAGCAAGCAGGCCACGGTGCATCGACCCTGCCCACAGCCCGCCACGAGCATCGACCACCATGTCGTTCAGCCGGCAACCCACGCCCACCGCGATTTCCGGGCCAGCAAGCAGGTTGCCATCGGCACCGATACGCACGAAATGGGTCTCGCCGTTGCCCACCAGGCCCTGCCCGTCGCAGCCAAGCGACCAGACCGCCTCGGCCAACGGGGTTCGTGTGCAGGCCTCACCATCCCAATGCAGCAGGGCCGGTGCGGTCGGCTCGACCCAGACGACCCGACCGTCCTCCAGCACCAGCGGCGACTCCCCGACCAGGGTCTGCGCGTCGCAGGCCAGACTGACACCGCTGGTAGGAATCGCTCGCAGCGCCTGCAACCATTGCCTCGCCCTCACGCCAACCTCGTCGGCACTGCGGCCGGGCCGGTACAGATCCGAACCGATGCCGACCGCACGTACACCGGCCTGCCACAGCGCAGGCAAGGCATCCGCACTGAAGCCACCAACCGCCACCAGACGCGCCTGCGCCGGCAGCACCGCCGCCAGTGCCGACAAGCGCGGCGCCGCCTCGTGCGCAGGGAAAGCTTTCAGGTAACGCGCGCCAGCAGCCAGGGCCGCGAATGCTTCGCTAGGCGTGGCGAAGCCCGGCATCGGTTCCATGCCATGTTCGAGCGCGGCGGCGATCACCGCCGGGTTGCTATTGGGCGACACGCAGAAGCGACAACCAATCGCCGCCAACGCCTGTACCTGTTCCACCTCCAGCACGGTACCGGCGCCGACCAGCAAGCGATCGCCGAAATGCGCGGCCATCAACGCGATGGTGGCCAGTGGATCGGGCGAATTGAGCGGCACTTCGGCCAGACGCACGCCTGCATCTACCAGCGCCTGGCCTACCGCCAGTGCCTCGGCGCCGGTAAGTCCACGCAGTATCGCGACCAGCGGTGTGTGTTCGATCGCCGCATCGAAGGCGGCTGCGGAGCTGTGGTTCATGCGGGTTGTTCCAATGCCGCCCGATGCAGGGCGAGAAATCCGCGGGTCACCGCGTCGTGCGATGCGATTGAATGCGCCTGCCCGCCAAGTACTTCGATGGCGCGCGCATACAGCGCACACACCGGCGCAGCGCCCACCAGCGGCAGCGGCCTGCTCAATGCGTCCGGCCACAGCTGCAGCACATCGGCCAATTCCGCACCGATCAGCACACCACGCAACCACGATGCGCCGTCGCGGCGCGGCAGTTCACCGCGGATCACCCGCGCACGCGCGCCAAACAACAGGCTGCCCAGGCCCAAACCACTGCGATGGCCTTGCTGCAGGCCATCGAGGAAGGCCGGACCATCTTCGGCCGGGCCATCCACCACCGACGCCAACAAACCGGCAGCGGTCAGCCGATCGAATACTTCACCGGACATCGCGGTCAGGAACGATGCCACCGCGCCGTCCTGCAGCTGCACCCATTTGCTGTGCGTACCCGGCAAGGCCAGCAATCCATCCAGCGGCAGTTGGCCAGCGTCGAGCAGGCCAAGCAGCTCGGTCTCTTCGCCGCGCATGATGTCGGGCGCATCGTCCTGCGGGCGCCGGCAAGCCAGCCCGGGCACGATCGCAACCGCCACCGGGCCGATATGGGTCCGGTGCAGCCGTGCCGCCAATCGCTGCGGGGTTGCCGGGCAATCGGCATAGCCGGCATCGCTCCAGCCGACGTTGGAGCCGACCATGCCGCAGGCATAGACCTGCGCGGCATCCGGCCAACGTGCCACCGTCTGCACCAGCAATGCCTCCATCTGCGCACGGTCCAGGCCGACGATGCCGCGCGGCTGTTCCACCGAATCGACAACGCGGCCATCGGCATGGATCAGGAACGCGCGGAAATTGCTGCTACCCCAGTTGATGCCGATGATCGGCGCCTGTTGCATGCCACTCATCGACGCGTCACTCCCGCACCACCATCAAGCGGTACCACCGCGCCAGTCATCCAGCCACTGCGCGGCGAGGCCAGGAACAACGCCAGCTCGGCGGCATCCGTCGCCGTGCCGAGCCGCTGCAATGGATGCCGCTGCACATTGCGCGTGCGTGCTGCCTCGGCATCCTCACTGCGATCGAAGGAGGCGCGCAGCATCGGCGTATCCAGCGAGGCCGGCGCGATCGCATTGACGCGGATCTGCTCGGGCGCCAGCTCCAATGCCGCGGTGCGCGCCAGCGATTCAAGCGCGGCCTTGGAGGCAGCGTAGGCAGCCAAACCGGGCGTGGCATAACGCGCATTGATCGAAGACAGCAGTACGATACTGCCACCGCCGTTGCTGCGCAGGCCCGGCAGTGCATGCCGCATCAGACGACGCGCACCCAGCACATTGACTGCATGCACCTGCTGCCACAAGGCATCGTCATCGGCCCAGGTATCAGCGGACGGGCAGATGCCGGCGCAATGGATCAAGGCATCCAGTGGCTGGCCGACATGTGCCGCCAGCGCAGCATCCACCGCCGTGCCATCGGCCAGGTCAAGCACAAGCTGCTGGACCGCATCCGCTACCGCCACCCGGTCCAGCGCCAGCACCTGCGCGCCCTGCGCCTGCAACAGCGCGCACACGGCCGCCCCTGCGCCGCTGGCAGCGCCACTCACCCAGACGCGTCGCCCACTCCATTCCATCTGCCGTACATCCTCGCCCATGATCAGAACCGATAGGTGATGCTGGCCTTGTACGAACGCCCGAACACCACATTGGTGCGCAGGCCTTCGCCATAGCCATCGAAAGTGCGCTGTTCGCTGTCCAGCAGGTTGTTGGCCTCGACCTTCAACGACATGCGGTCGCTGAAATCGTAGCTCATCGATGCCGACAGATCCTTGTAGGTATCGTTGTAGATACCGGTGGATGCGGCGGACAGACCGACCAGGTACTCATCGCGCCAGTTGTAGGCCAGGCGGATGCCGAACGGCCCGTTCTCGTAGTAGCCGATCAGGTTGGCGTTGTTCTTCGACAAGCCCGGGAAGCTCATCGCATTGCCATTGATGTCGGTGATCGGGGTTTCCGAGTCGATCCAGGTGTAGGTCGCCACCACACCGAAGCCATCGAGGATGCCGGTGAACGGCACCTGCGCCAGCAGTTCGGCACCCTTCACCTTGGCTTTGTCACCGTTGATCTTGCGCAGCACCAGGTAGTTGGTGTTGTTGTAGACCTCGTTGCTCTGCCGCTGCACGATGAAGGTCGAGACATCCTTGTAGAACAGGCCGGCCGAGAGCAGGCCTTGGCCGCCGTAATACCACTCCAGCGACAGGTCGTACTGGGTGGCCTTGAACGGATCCAGGTCCGGTGCGCCGCCACTGCCGGTGCCCGGCGAGGTCTGTACGCCATTGCCATCGAACACGGCATTGTTGTTGAGGGTCACGCCGTTGTTGAGGTCCTCGGTGTTCGGGAACGCCACGACTTTGGCGGCACCACCGCGCAACACCAGCGTATCGCTGAGCTGCAGCTTGGCCACCATCGACGGCAGCATCTCGTCATCGTTGCGCTTGAACGTGGCCGGCGTCACCACGCCGGTGCCGCTGAGCAGGTTGCCGCGCGACTCGAGCTCACGGTGCAGGAAGCGCACGCCGATGTTGCCGGTCAGCCCCATGTCGCCAACCGTGGTGTCCCAGTTGAGCTTGGCGTAACCCTCCAGGAAATCCTCATCGACACTGAAGGTGGAACCATGGGTCAGCACGGTGTTGCGCAGGTCCAGGCATTGCGCGTTCTGCGAGATCACCGGCAGGTTGGTATAGGTTTCGCAGCCGGCCAGCTGGCCGCGCAGGCCGGCCAGGTAGTCGCGCGGCAAACCACTGAATTCGCCGGGCAGGAAGTCATGGTTGCTGTACTGGCTGACGTAGCCGCCCATCTGCGATACCGGGATGCCGCCACTCGGGCGGATGTCGGCGCGCAGCGGGTTCTGCAGGCTTTCCAGCCGGCTGAAACGCGCGCCGAAATCCAGCGAGCGCAGCGGACCATCATCGAAGGCCAGGCTCCAGTCGGTACGCAACGCGCTGGAATCGGTCTGGGCGCGCCAGTTGTTGTCGAACAGGATGGTCATGCGCCATTGCGCCGGATCGGTCAGGTCGACGCCACTGACATTGAAGCTGCCGAAGCTGCCATTGCGCAGGTCGAAGTCGGTGACCGAGGTCAGCCCGGCCATTGGCGCCAGGCGCATGTAGTGCTGGTCATAGCTGGCGGTGGAACGGCCCCAGTTGAGCTCGGCCGAACCGTCCAAACGCTCACCGACGCGGAAGCTGGCGCGCAAGGCGGTGGACAGCGTGTCCGCGTCGATGTCGGCCACTTCCGAGTTGAGCAGCACGGTGCCGGTGGAGCGACCGGCCAGCAGGATGTTGTGCTCGGAGTAGACCGCATTGCTCAGCCCGGCTGACGGGTTGAAAGCAATCCAGTAGCGATCACGCTCGGCTTCCTGGCGCGAATAGAACGTATCCCAGGTCAGCTCTACGCCATCCACCGGCCGCCATTGCAGCACCGCGCTGACGCCAACCTTGGTACGGTCATCGTCGATGTTCTGCGCACGCATGTCGGTGCTGCCGAAGCGGGTCTTGCCCGGGTCGGTCGGATCGGTGAAACGGCTATAGCCGGAGAACGTATCCAGGCCCTGCTGGACCACGTTGCGGTGACCATAGGTGGCCGAGATCAACGCACCGAAGCGACGGTCCTCGCTGCGTCGCGACAGCAAGCCGAAGGCGTTGTAACCGTAGGCATCGGCCATGTCATCGTAGGTACCGGCGACGCTGACCACGTTCTGCTCGCTGTCGCCGGACAGTGGCTGGCGCGTATTGATGTCGACGATGCCGCCGAGGCCACCGCTCAGCTGGTCGGCACCGGCCAGTTTGGTCACCGACAGCCGCGAGATCAGCTCCGACGGCACCAATGACAACAGCCCATACGTGGAGGTGGCCAACTGGTCCAGGCCATTGCCGCCGCGGCCGGTGGCATCGACGATCTGCCGGCCGTTGTAGAGCAGCACGTTTTCCTTCATGCCGCGCACGAGGATGTCGCTGCCTTCACCCATGCCGCGCTCGATCTGCACGCCGGCCACGCGGCCCAGCGATTCGGCGACGTTGGTGTCGGGCAGCTTGCCGATATCGTCGGCGACGATTGCGTCGACTATCTGCGCCGAATCGCGCTTCAGGTCGCGTGATGCCTCCAGGCTGCCGCGGATGCCGACCACGGCAACGGCGTCCAGGGTCTGCGCTTCCTGCCCGCCTGCGGGCGGGGCAGCTGCGTCCTGTGCCGAGGCCAGTGCAGGTGCCAACAGGCAGACGCCCAGTGCGGTGAACAAAGTCGAACGTCGAAAACGATGCATATGTCGTGCCCTCTCCCAAGGTAGGGATCCTGCAGCCTGCCATCAGGACCGGCGCGGACCCTCTCCGTCCGCTGCCCCGCCCCGCACTGCCAGCCTGCCGCCCGGATCCAACGAAATCCGTCATTGCTGCTGCACTGCGACTTGGCAGTGTTGTCGCTAATATAGCAATATGTTTTGGCCGCGCACGCTGCAATGCAGCGAAAGAAGTCGATGTACCAGCGGACACTTGGAAATCCCCTTTAACGCGTGTTGCTACGAATGGCACACCAATAGAACAAGGACCCGGCGCAATGGCCGCTCTGCAAGGCGTCTTCCCGATTCTCCCCACGATCTTCACTGCCACTGGCGCCATCGACGAGGCCGGCACCGAGGCAGTGTTCGAGTACCTGCTGGCCGCAGGTTCCGCAGGCGTCGTGTTTCCCGGCCTGGCCAGCGAGTACGACATGCTCAGCCTGGAGGAGCGGCTGCACCTGACGGCCTGCATCGGCCGCTGGAACCGCGGCCGCGTGCCTTTCATCGTCGGCGGCAGCGCAAAGACGCTGGAGGACGCGGTGCAGGTCACCCGCGCCGGCGGCCAGGCTGGCGCGGCGGCGGCAATGGTGCTGACCCCGCATGCATTGGCCGGTGACGAAGATGCGATGGCGGCGTTCTTCGCCCGCCTCGGCGAAGAATCCGGCGTCGCCATCATGCTGCAGAACGCCCCGGCACCGATGGGCATCGGCCTTGGCGTGGACGCATTGCTGTCGCTGGCCACGCGCGTGCCTGCGATCCGCTACGTCAAGGAAGAAACCATGCCGTCCGGCCACCGCATCACCGCGCTGTCCGAGCGCGCTGGCGACTCGGTGGAAGCGATATTCGGCGGCGCCGGTGCCCGTTACGTGCTGGATGAACTGGCCCGCGGTGCGGTCGGCACCATGCCCGCCTGCGAAATCACCGAAGTGCACGTGGCGATGTTGGCCGCGCACGCCGCCGGTGACCCGGAAACAGCACGCGTGCTGTTCGAGCGCACGCTGCCCTTGCTGAGCATGCAGGCGGTGTTCCGCTGGCGCCTGACCAAGGCCGTGCTGCTGCGCCGCGGCCTGATCGCCAGCGACCATGTGCGTGCACCCGGCCCGGCACTGGATGCCTACGACCAGCGCGAACTGGATACCCTGTTGGCCCGCATCGCCGATCTGCTGCCGCTGGATGCAGTTCCCGGCCGCGCGCCACGGAGTCCTGCATGAGCGCCGTCACCCGCGTCGAAACCTTCATCCTGACCGTGCCGCGCAGCACCCCTTACCTGGGCCCATTGGCCGCAGGTGAGCGGGTCAATGCACGCGGCTACCTGGTGCGACGTGGCAACGGCACGCTGTATCCAACCGTGGACAGGTCGGTACTGGTACGGGTGACCACCGCAGATGGTGCCATCGGCTGGGGCGAGACCTACGGCATCTGCGCACCGCGTGCGACCTGCGAAATCATCAACGACCTGCTCGCACCGGAACTGCTTGGGCGCGAGCCCGAGGACGTGGAAGCGATCTGGGATGACCTGTACGGGCTGATGCGCGTACGCGGCTGTGGCAGCGGCTTCCACACCGATGCGATTGCCGCACTCGATATCGCACTGTGGGACCTGCGCGCACGCGCGCAGGGCAAGCCACTGTGGGCACTGCTGGGCGAACGCCGGCATGAGCGCATCGCCGGCTATGTGTCCGGCCTGCCGGCCGCCACCGTCGCCGAGAAGATCGAGATGGCGCGCGGCTTCGCTGCCGATGGCCACACCGCGTTCAAGGTGCACGCCGTTGTAAGCCATGAAGGCATCGCCGAGGAAATGGCGGCACTGCGCGAAGCCCTTGGCGACGAGGTCGAATTGATGGTCGACCTGCACTGGAAGTTCGATCACGCACAGGCACTGCAGCTGGCCCAGCAACTGCAGCCCAGCAAGTTGACCTTCATCGAGGCACCGTTGAAACCGGAAGACGTGCCCGGCCTGATCGCACTCGGCAAGGACAGTCCGATTCCGGTTGCCGCCGGCGAAGAGTGGCCCACCGAATACGTTGCACGGCCGCGCATCGACGGTGGCAGTCTTGCCTTCGTGCAGCCGGAGATGGGCCACACCGGCATCACCCAGTTCCTGCGCATTGCCCGCCTCGCCGCTGCGCGCGGCGTGCAGGTGGCACCGCACGCGACGATTGGCGGCGGCATCTTCATGGCGGCCAGCCTGCAGGCCTCCGCCGTGATCGAAGGCCTGTGGCGGCATGAGTGGCAGCATTCGATCTTCTCGCGCTCGCTGCGCATGCTCGACACCGACATGGCCTACGGCCGCCAGGGTTATCAGCTGCCCAGCGGCAATGGCCTGGGCGCCACGCCCAACGCGTTGTTCTGGGAACACGCCGAAGCAATCAGCTGAGCGGCAGGCAAAAGGCCGGAGCGGTTACCCGCTCCGGCCTTTTCAGTGCAGCAAGGATTCAGCCAGCCACGCTTGCCGCCTGTGGTCCGATCAAGGTCATCGGCGAGCGCCGCGCCAGCCGCGATGCAGTCCACGCCAGCCCCACCGCGATCGGATGCAGGAAGGCCATCAGCATGAAGGCGCGATCGAAGTTTCCGTCCGCCACCAGATGCCCCACCACCTGCGCCGACAACATGCCGCCCAGCGCACTGCCGCAACCCACCAATCCCGCCACCGAGGCGATGTAGCGTGACGGGAACATATCCAGGGTCATCGTGGTCAGGTTGATCTGGTAGGTCAGGTGCGCGAACGTCACCAGGCAGGCCAGCCCCAGCAATACCGGGATCGATGGGTGCATCGCGACGAAGATGCCAACCGGCGCCAGGCAGGCCGCGCCGACCATGGTGGTCAGGCGGGCACGCACCGGGTCCATGCCGCGCTTCACCAACCGGCCGGAAATAAGACCACCACCGACACTGCCTATATCCGCGGCCACGTACACAACCCAGGCCAGCGAGGCGATCGTCGCCAGACTCATGCCGCGCGCATCACCGAGGTACTTGGGGAACCAGAACAGATAGAAATACCAGACCGGATCGGCCACCGCGCGCGAAGCAACGAGCGCCCACACCGTGCGATCACGCGCCAACCTGCCCCACACGCCTTTCATCGACGGCGCTGCTGCCGGCAGTGCTTCATCGGCGACCGGCGCCGCATCTGCTGCGGCTGCTTGCGCAGGCGTCGCGGCCGCAGCCTTGGCCTTGCCGCGCGGGTAAACCCACCACCACGCGATCATCCACAGCAAGCCTGCCGCGCCGGTGATCCAGAACGCGCTGCGCCAGCCATAGGCCAACGCGATACCGCCGATCAGCGGCGGCGCCAGGGTCGCACCGATCATCGCGCCTGCGGTGTACAGGCCCAACGCCAGCCCGCGCTGACGCGACGGGAACTGCTCGGACACCACCTTGCTGCCCACGGTGTAATTGCCCGGCTCACCCAGCCCCAGCGCGAAGCGTGCCGCGCCCAGTTCCAGCGGCGTGCGCACCAACCCGGTGGCGATGTTGGCCAGCGACCACCAACCAACGAACAACAGCAGCGACAGCCGTGCACCCAACCAATCGGTGACGCGGCCGGCCATCACGTAGGCCGCGGCATAGGCGAACAGGAACACCTGCACGACCCGCGCGTACTCCAAGTCGGACATGTCCAGGTCGGCCTGGATGGTCGTGGCCAGGATCGACAGCGCCTGCCGGTCCAGATAATTGATGACGGTGGAGAAGAACAGCAGCCCCAGCAAAACCCATTTGGTCCTGCCCGTCCCCGTCATGCGAACCCGCGCTTGGCCATCGACAACGCCTCCCCTTCGGAAGGCTGCAACGTATTGCTATTTTAGCAACAGGTCAAGCCGCACTGCGCCACGGCTGATCCGGCTGGATCAGCCGATTTCAGCGGCGGCGGCCTGCAGCGCGCGGACCAGTTCGTCAGTGGCCGATTCCGGGATCCAGCCTGACATCGCGATGCCGGCATGCACCGGGTCGCCCATGGCGATGGCGACGACATGGTGGTCGCGCTCATCGGCCACATGCACGCGCGCATGGCCCTGGCTGCGGGTAACGGCCAGGGTCACCAGCAGCTGCTCGATGCCGTTCGGGAACATCGGGATCGGCTTGTCCGCGTACAGCTCGCGCACCTCCTCGTCGGACAATTGGGCCAGCAAGGCGATGCCGATGCCGCTGGTGGTCGCCGGCAGCAGGCCGATGCGGCCCAGGCCGCGTGCCGCCTCGATTCCCGGCGGTGCGTGGAACAGATAGCTGACGCTGTCATTCCACAGCACACCCATCGCCACCGTGTGGCCGAAGCGGCGCAGGCTCTCCAGCACCGGCAACGCGCGCCGGATCAAGCCCGAGGCGAACAGGCTCTGCGCGGCCAGCACATGCATGCCGGGCCCGGCGGTGTACTTGCGGTCGGCGGTCTGCCGGGCGATGCCCAGATAGGCCAGGGTCTTGAGCAGGCGGTTGACCCGGGTCGGGTTGGCATCGAGCTGGCGGGCCAGTTCGCGACAACCGACCGGTTCGGGAGACGAGGCCAGCGCCTGCAAGGTGGCGATGCCATCGATCAGGCTCTGGTTGGGTTGGGCATTGGGCTTTGTACGCATGGTGAAAGCGTACTTGGCCCCCTCGTGCAATGCCATCAATAGCAACAAAGTGGGACGCCGAACTGGATCTGACACGCTCAGATCGGCCGGAAGCACCACCAACCGACAACGTGACTCAGGATTGGCCGACCGTGGCAGTCGCACGCTGGGTGCGCAGCTCGCGCCACGCTGCCCGCGCGACTTTCCAGGCCGAACGCAGGAACAGCAGCAGCAGGGCCACTGCGATCAGCAGGTCCGGCCAACCGGCGCCGAATACCCACACTGCCAGCGCCGCAAGGATCACCGCCGAACCTTCGTAGACGTCATTCACTGAGCACGCCCATGCCGACGCCAGGTTGATATCACCCAGCCGGTAGGGCCAGAGCAGGCGCAGGCAGACCAGGTTGGCGGCGAGGTTGAGCAGCGCGGCGATGCCCATGCTCTCGAACAGCGGAAGATGCGGATGCGCCAACTTCCAGCCGATGCCTGCGGCGACTGCAATTGCCGCGCACAGGATGAACACTGCTTTGAGCATGGCAACGCGCGCCTTGGCAGCGAGGCTGGCACCGACCACAGCCAGGCTGAGTGCGTAAGTGAGCGCATCACCGAGGTTGTCCAGGCTGCCGGACAGCAATGAGGCCGAGCCGCTGTGCCAGGCGGCAAGCATCATCATCACGAAGGTGATCAGGTTGATCGCCAGCACCTGGTAGAGCACGCGGCGCTGCTGCGCCCGCATGCGCTCGACTTCCAGGGTTTTGCCGCAGCCGCAGCAGTCGCTCATCTTGGTTCCGGGGGAGAGTCCTGCTGGATTATCGCGCTGATGTGCGCGGGCTTGTAGAGACGGGTGAAACAACGGCCAAGGCTGGAGCGGTAGTGCCGAGCCATGCTCGGCAGGGGCCTTACCAGCGAAAAGCTGCCCTCACCCCAACCCCTCTCCCGCATGCGGGAGAGGGGCTTTAAGCGAAGCAGAAGCTTCAAGCCAAAGCCAAAGCCAAAGCCAAAGCAAAAGCAAAAGCAAAAGCAAAATCCTCAAGCCAAGCAGGCGCTACTTTCCATTCCTGTGCAACCAGCGGTACAGCACCGGCAACACCAGCAAGGTCAGCAGCGTGGAAGAAACGATGCCGCCGATCACCACCGTTGCCAGCGGTCGCTGCACTTCCGAACCGGCACCTACGTTGAAGGCCATTGGTACGAAGCCCAGCGATGCGACCAGGGCAGTCATCAATACAGGCCGCAAACGACCCAGCGCGCCTTCGCGCACGGCCACATCCAGACTTCGCCCTTGCTCACGCAGGTGGCGGATGAAGCTGATCATCACAAGGCCGTTGAGCACGGCCACACCGGACAACGCGATGAAACCAACGCCCGCCGAGATCGACAAGGGAATACCGCGCAGCGCCAGCGCCAGCACGCCGCCGGTCAAGGCCAGTGGCACCCCGCTGAACACGATGCTGGCATCGCGCGCCGAGCCGAACGCCCAGAACAGCAAGGCAAAGATCAGCAGCAAGGTCACCGGTACCACCACCGCCAGACGCTGGCTGGCTGAAATCAGCTGTTCGAAGCTGCCGCCGTATTCCACCCAGTAGCCGGCAGGCACCTTCACCTGCGCGTCAATGGCCTGCTGCAACTCGCTGACGAAGCCACCAAGATCGCGATCACGTACATTGGCGGTGATCACGATGCGGCGCTTGCCGTTGTCGCGGTTGATCTGGTTTGGCCCTTCGCTGCTTTCGATGCTCGCCAACTCACGCAACGGAACCGTGCGCGCATCACCGCTGCGCCAGCCACCCGCACGGCTGGATTCATCCGCACTGTCCTGTGCCAAGGCAGGTTCCAGTGACACCGGCAGATCGGCCAACGCCGCCGGGTCCTGGCGAATGCTTTCCGGCAGACGGACGACAATGTCGAAGCGTCGATCACCTTCAAACAACTGCCCCGCAACGCGCCCGCCCACCGCCGTGGAAACCGTGGACTGCAGCTGGCCCGGATTGAGTCCATAACCCGCCAATGCCGCGCGGTTCGGCGTAACCGTGAGCAAGGGCAAACCACTGGTCTCCTCCAGGCGCACATCGGCCGCACCCGGCACCTTGTTGGCCACTGCGACGATGCGCTGGCCGACCTGCGCCAGCGTTTCCATGTCGTCGCCGAACAGCATCACCGCCACGTCGGCACGCACGCCCGAGATCAACTCGTTCATGCGCATCTGGATCGGCTGGGTGAACTCATAGTTGTTGCCCGGCAATTCCTCCACCGCCGCTTCCAGCTCGGCCAGCAGCTGTGCGCGCGGTTTGCGCGGGTCCGGCCACTGCTTGCGCGGCTTCATCATGATGAAGGTGTCGGCGACCGAGGGCGGCATCGGATCGGCGGCGACTTCCGGCGTGCCGATCTTGGAGAACACCTTCTCCACTTCCGGCAACTGCTGCAGGCGCGCTTCCACCTGCTTCTGCATGTTCACCGACTGCGTGAGGCTGGTGCCGGGAATGCGCATCGCATGCATGGCGACGTCGCCTTCATCAAGATTGGGCACGAACTCGCTGCCCAAGCGCGTCGCCAGCAAACCGCAACCAACCACCAGCACCAGGGCACCGGCAACCACCAGACGGCCGCGCCGCATCACCCACGCCAACAGCGGCTCATAGCGTGCGCGCAACCACGCCATCAGCCGGTTGTCCTTCTCCTCCACACGCCCGCCGAGGAACATCGCGATAGCCGCAGGAACGAAGGTCAGCGACAGCAGCATCGCACCGCTCAGCGCCAGCACCACGGTGATCGCCATCGGGTGGAACATTTTTCCTTCGACACCGGTCAGCGCGAAAATCGGCAGGTAGACCGCGGTGATGATGCCGAGGCCGAACAGGCTGGGCCGGATGACCTCGGCAGTGGCACTGGCGGTTTCGGCGAAGCGTTCCTCGCGGGTCATCGCCCGGCCCAGCGCATGCGTGCGTTCGCCGAAGCGACGCAGGCAGTTCTCGATGATGATCACCGCGCCATCGACGATCAGGCCGAAGTCCAGCGCACCAAGACTCATCAGGTTGGCGGAGACACCGCCACGCGCCATGCCGGTCAGGGTGAACAGCATTGCCAGCGGAATCACCGCCGCGGTGATCAGCGCTGCACGGAAGTTGCCCAGCAACAGGAACAACACCACGATCACCAGCAGCGCGCCTTCCAGCAGGTTCTTGGCGACGGTTTCGATGGTGCGGTCGACCAGCGCGGTGCGGTCATAACTGGCGGTAACGGTGACGCCTTCCGGCAGGCTGCGCTGCGCCTGTTCCAGCTTCGCCGCAGCGGCCTGTGCCACCTCGCGGCTGTTTGCCCCGACCAGCATCACCACCGTCCCCATCACCACTTCGTGGCCGTTCTGGGTGGCGGCACCGCTGCGCAGCTCCGGGCCTTCTGCGACATCTGCAACGTCATGCACATGGATGGGCACGCCTTCGCGGCGGGCCAGCACGATGTTGCCGATTTCCTCCAGTCCCGCGACTTGTCCGGGCACACGCACCAGGAACTGCTGGCCGTTGCGTTCGATGTAACCGGCGCCGATGTTCTGGTTGTTGCCTTCCACGGCTTCGGCAACATCATCCAGGGTGAAGCCCAGCGCACGCAGCTTGGCCGGATCCGGGGTGATGTGGATCTGCCGCTGGTAGCCACCAATCGTATTGACCTCGGTGACGCCGGGCACGTTGCGCAGCTGCGGTCGCACCACCCAATCCTGCAAGGTGCGCAGGTCGGTGGCGGTATACGCCGAACCATCAGGTTTGCGGGCCTTGGGATCGGCGTCGATGGTGTACATGAAGATTTCGCCCAAACCCGTCGCGATTGGTCCCAGCTGCGGGTCCAGGCCTTCCGGCAACTGCGACTTCACCTGCTGCAGGCGTTCGGCCACCTGCTGGCGGGCGAAGTACAGATCGGTGCCGTCCTTGAACACCACCGTCACCTGCGACAGGCCGTAGCGCGACAATGAGCGCACCTGTTCGAGTTTCGGCAGGCCCGCCATCACCGTTTCCACTGGATAGGTGATGCGCTGTTCCGTCTCCAGCGGTGAGTAGCCGTCGGCAGCGGTGTTGATCTGCACCTGTACGTTGGTGATGTCCGGCGTTGCATCGATGGACAGGCGGGTGAAGCTCCAGCTGCCGATCGCGATCAATGCGAAGGTAAGCACCATCATCATCCAGCGATGGGCGATGGCGCTGCGGATGATGCGCTCAAGCATGGCGGCGCCCTCCGCGTTGGAAGAGGCGATGATCAATGTTCATGCGCGGCCCCCGCCTTGCCGATGTCGGCCTTGACCACATAGCTCTGCTCGACCACGACCTGCTCGCCAACGCGCAGGCCGTCCTTGACCTCGACCTTGCCGGCATCGCGTGCGCCCAACACCACCGGACGCGCGCTATAGATATCGCCCTCACGCACGAACACCACCTCGCGGCCTTCCATGGTCTGCAGTGCGGAGAGCGGCACCACCATCGCGGCCGGCTGCATCGCCACCACGATGCGCGCCTTCACCGCTGCACCGGGGCGCCACAGGCCGTCGTCATTGCGCACGCTGGCGCGGGCCACGGTGCTCTGGCTTGCGGTGGCGGTGCCCGGCAATACGCGCTCCAGCGTGGTGCCCTGGCTGACGCCATCGGTCATGCGGGTGACCGTGACCGGCACGCCGGCGGTGATGTGCTGGGTGTCATTGCCGAAGATGTGCAGGTCCACCCACAGTTCGGACAGGTCGCCTATCTCGAACAACGGGGTGCCCTCGCCCGCCACCGCGCCCACCTGCGCCTGCCGCGACAACACCACGCCGCTGATTGGCGCGCTGATGCTGTAGGTGGTCAGGCTGAGATTGCTGTCGATGCTGGCCAGGGTCTGGCCAGCGCTGACGCGATCACCCACATTGGCACGCAGGGTGCGGATCGGCCCGGGGAAGCGTGCCATCACTTGGGCGACGCGGCCATCCACCGGCGTCAGCAGGCCCTGCACCTCGTGCTCATCGGCGATGGTGCCGGCCTGCACCGCAGCGCTGCGGATGCCGGACTGCTCGGCCATGGCGGCTTTGATGGTGGTGCTGTCGGTAGCTGCTTCCTCGCCCTCGTCGTGGGCGTGACCGTCTGCATCACTGCCCTTTTCTTCATCGTGATCGTGGCCCGCTTCTTCTGCTGCACCGGCACCGGATTCAGCCACCGGCTTTGCACCGCAGCCCACCAACAGCAGACTCATTGCCAGCACGCCGGCAGCTACAACATTCATCGGACGGCTCATCGTGCGTTCTCCACGGCAACGGTTGCATCGGTGGCCAGCATTCCCTGACCGGTAAGGCGCTGGATCTCGATCAGCGCGGTCTGTGCGGCGATGGCTGCGTCCAACTGGCGCTGGCGCGACTCAATGCGCATGGCCTGCAGCTGCGCCCACTCCATGTAGCTGGCGGCACCGGCGCGCCAGGCCTGCTCGGCGGCACGTTCGGCCTTCTGCAACTGCGGTAGCACATCCGTCTGCATGCGCTGTACTTCCAAGCGCGCGGTGACGTAGCGTCCGTGTGCCTCGGCCAGGGTGGCGTACAGCTGTTGCTGACGGGCCTGGCGCTGGTAAGGAAGCAGGGCGAGATCGGCTTCTGCCTCGCGGATTTCCGGCGCGGCACGGCGGGCGCTGCCCAGCGGGATGCTGAAGCCGCCAACCAGCGAGGTGGCGTTGTCGGCGCGGCTGTTGCGCACGCCTACCTGCCAGTTCCAATCCGGACGGCTGCGGGTGCGCACCAGTTGCAGCTGCGCCTCGCGGATACGTTGCTCGCCCAGCAGTTCGGCCAGCTCCGGTGCGCGTTGCAGATCGTCATTGAGCGATGCGAAATCACGCAGTGCCGGCAGTTGCAGCGCATCGCCACTCACCGCCTTGAAGTCAGGCGTACGCGCACCCCACAAAGCGGCCAGCGACAGCCGCGCTGCGCTGGCTTCTTCGATGGCACGATCGCGATCCAGTTCCGCCTGCGCCAGCATCGCCTGCGCGGTGAACAGCACCGACTCTGGCGAAGCGCCTGCCTGCAAGCGCAGGCGCGCGGCGGAAACCGCGCGGCGACGCTGCTCGATATCGGTATTGGCGATCTGCAGTGCTGCTTGCGCCTGTGCCACCGCGAGGTAACGGCGCGCGGTTTCGGCAAGCAGATCCAGCCTGGCGGTGGCGCGTTGCGGGGCCAACGCATCGATATTGGCCTGGGCCAGCATGCGGCGCGCATCGAGCTTGTCGCCGCGCTCCAGCACACCGGACAGACTGACGGTGGCTTCAGCGCCCTGCACGCCGCGGGTATCGCCGCTGCCGAGCAGGTTCTCCAGTTCCACGCCCAGCTGCATCGGCGGGCGCAGCAACGCGGCGTCGCGGCGGGCTTCAAGTACAGGACGCTGCGCATCGATCAGACGCAGCTCAGGGTGATCAAGGGCAACGCGGACGATGGCATCGTCCAGCGTCAACGGCACAGCAGACGCCGGCACCTGCGCATACGCGCACGGCACCAGCGCAAAGGCGACAACAGCCGCCAAGCGCATCCACATGGGTTTCTCCAGATAGCAGGTTCAGACGTGGGGACCGGCCAAGGGGCCGGGACGTCAGACGGCTATCGGGGGGCGGAACAGGCTCTCGGTCGGGTGCGTGACCGCTTGCGTGCCCAGGATGGCCACGGCCTGCTGTGCAGGCGGTGATGCCACGATCCAGGCGGGAGTGACGGTGGGCAACACGCCACCGTGGCCGTGGCAGTCCACGCAATGCACCAAGGCATGCAGCAGGGCGTTGGCGCTGTCTTCGGCATCCGGAGCGGTCGCCAGTTTGGCGTCGTCGTGCTCATGCACGTCGGCACCGATGTCGGTGTGCGCCAGCATGTGGATGTCGGTCAGTGCTGCGGCCAGCGAAGTGCCAAATACGCCAAGGCCGACCAGCGCCAGCATCAGCAGGCGCAGCAGGTGGAGGCGGCGGTGGCGCAGGGCATGCAGCATCGGCGCAGGTTAGCGGGTGCTTGTGGGGTTACACAATCGCAAGAGCTGCGGGGTGGTTCAGGTACCGGCTGTTGCCCCTCCCCTTTGGCGCAGCCAAGGGGGAGGTTGGGAGGGGGTGGTTTTGCTTGTGGGTTTTGCTTGTGGGTTTCGCTTGTTGCTTTGGGTCACTGCGAAGAGCACCCCTCCCCAACCCTCCCCTTGGCTGCGCCAAAGGGAGGGAGCTAGAAGCACCCCTCCCCAACCCGCCCGGCCCGAAGGCACAGCCTTCGGTCGTTCATCAGGCCGCGCGCCAGTGGCGCGCAAGCAGGCCTTCTTCACCCCCTTGGCTGCGCCAAAGGGAGGGAGTTAGAAGCACCCCTCCCCAACCCTCCCCAACCCTCCCCTGCGCGTTGCGCAAGGGAGGGAGCAGAGCACTCACTTCGCTGCTTTGCGCTCGGCGATGTAGGCCTGGATCTGCTGTTCCAGCACCGGCAGCGGCACCGAGCCCTGCTTGAGCACGGCGTCGTGGAAGCCCTTGATGTCGAACTTGTCGCCCAGTTCCTTCTCGGCCTGCGCGCGCAGCTTGACGATGGTGATCTCGCCCAGCTTGTAGCTCAGTGCCTGCGCCGGCCAGGAGATGTAGCGATCCACTTCGGTGGTGACTTCGTGCTCGCTCAGCGCGGTGTGGTCACGCAGGTAGGCGATCGCGCGGTCGCGGTCCCAACCGTAGTGGTGCACGCCGGTGTCGATCACCAGGCGGCAGGCGCGCCACATTTCATAGGTCAGGCGGCCGAAGTCTTCGTATGGGGTCTGGTAGATGCCCATGTCGACACCGAGCTTCTCGGTGTACAGGCCCCAGCCTTCGCCATAGGCCGAGATATACGCAGTGCGGCGGAACTCGGGCTGGCCGGTCTGCTCGGCGGCGAGTGCGCCCTGCAGGGCGTGGCCGGGGTCGGACTCATGCAGGGTAAGGGCCGGCAGGTTGTACAGCGGGCGCGCCGGCAGGTTGTAGGTATTGAGCCAGTAGGTGCCCATGCCACCACGGCCGGCGGTCCAGAACGGGGCGATATCCGGCGGCACCGGCACGATGGTGAAGCGCGCGCGCGGCAAGGTCATGTACTTGCCGATCACGCCGTCCACGCGCTTGGAGATCCACGCCGCACGCCACAGCAGTTCGTCCGGCGTCTTGGCGTAGAACTGCGGGTCGGTACGCAGGAATTCGAGGAAGTCAGCGAAGCGGGTCTGCTCGCTTTTACCCTTGAAGCCCACCTTGTCGATGATGGCATTCATTTCCTGCTGGATGCGGTTCACCTCGGCCAGGCCCTGCGCATGGATCTGCTGCGGGCTCAGGTCCAGCGTGGTGTATTCGCGGATCTGCTGGCGGTAGAACTCCTTGCCACCCGGCATTTTCTCGGCCGCCAGGGTGGTGCGCGACTGCGGCACGTATTCCTGCCGGTAGAAGGTCAGCAGCTTGCCGAAGGCCGGCACCACGCTGCCGCTGATGGCCTGCCTGGCATCGGCCTGCAGCTTGGCCTGCTCGGCCGCCGGGATGCTGTTGGGCAGCTTCTTCAGCGGCTCGTACAACGGCGACTCGGTCGGGTCCTTCAGCTCGGCCACGGTCGAGATCGACACGTCGCGCCCTTCCAGCACCGCACGCGGCACGCTGAAACCACGGGCAAGGCCGGCGCGCATATTGACCATCTGCTGGTCGAAGTAACGCGGCACATCATTCAAGCGCGCGATGTAGTTGCGGTAATCCTCCGCCGTCTTCATCTCGCGGCGGGCCATGAAACTCAGATTCGACCAGAACGAGGAATCCGAATTGAACGGCATCTCGTAGCTGCCCAGACGCACTTCATCGGCCAGGCTTTCGACCTGGTAGTGATAGATGGCGTAGTTGATCTGGTTTTCGGCCGAGAGCTTGCTCGGGTCGATGGCCTTGAGCTGGCCCAGCACCTCGTCCCATACCTTCAGGCGCGCCTGCTGTGCTTCGGCGCTGACGTCGGGCAGGCGCGTGCTGTTGGCCGGGGCGTCGCTGTCTTCACTGGCTTCACCGCCGCCGGTCTGGCGCCAGGCCCACTCCTTCTCATAGATGGCCTTGAACTGGTCATCCAGCGATTGGGTGGCCAGCGTGGCCGGGGCCGACGGTGCGGCGGCAAAGGCCGGGGTGGCGCTCAGGCCAAGGGTGAGCAGCAGCGCAACGGTCAACGGCGATTTCACGATCGGTATTCCCCAGGTGGTTCATTCACCCCGATCATCGCATTGAAGCTGCCGCCCGACCTAGACGGATTCGGGCGGCAAACCGCCGGATTTGGGCACAGTCGCCGGCTCAGTGACCGGCTTTGTCGCGCTTCCAGCCACGGTGCTTGATATCCAAGCGCAGGCTGTAGAGCGCGGTGAACGCGGGGAACAGGTTCTGCACCACACCCACCGCATCCTGCTTGGACGAGAACAGGAAGTAACTCAGCGTCATCAGGCTGCCGAGCACGCTCATGTACCAGAACAGGCGCGGGATCACCGGCTTGCCAGCACGCCGCGAGGCGACGAACTGCACCAGCCAGCGGCCGCCGAACATCAACGCACCGGTCAGCCCGATCAGCTTCCACGGCGACATGTGCACGCCGGTCCACTCCAGCCACACCAGTGGTTGGTTCATGAAATCCATGCTCAGACCTCTTCCACCGCGGTGCGCTTGGAACGGGTGATCAACCAGGCCACGCCACGCAGGTCGCGGATGCCGACCAGCGCGCGGCCGAGGTTGTTGTACTTGGATACGCCAGCGGTGCGATGGCGATGGTTGACCGGCACGCTCACCGTCTTCCAGCCGGCACGCTGCATCAGCGCCGGCAGGTAGCGGTGCATGTGGTCGAAGTACGGCAGGTCGAGGAAGGCGGCGCGCTCGAACAGCTTGATGCCGCAGCCGGTGTCCGGGGTGTCATCGCGCAGCATGCGCGCGCGGATGGCATTGGCCCACTTGCTGGCCCAGCGCTTGCTGCCCGAATCCTGGCGGTTGACGCGCCAGCCGGCGAACAGCCTGACCTGCGGTTCGGCCTTGGCGCGCGCGGCCAGCAGCTTGGGGATATCGGCCGGATCGTTCTGGCCATCACCATCGAGGGTGGCGATCCACGGCGCGCGCGCGGCCTTGACGCCGGTACGCACCGCCGTGCTCTGCCCGCTCTGGCTGACATGGTGCAACACCCGCAGCTCCGGGTTTGCCGCCTTCAGCGCCTGCAGCACCTGCAGGCTGTCGTCCTTGGAGTTGTCGTCGACGTAAACGATCTCGAAATCGATCTGGCCGCGCAGCGCAGCGGTTATTTCATTGACCAGCGGCGCGACGTTGTCGCGTTCGTTGAAGACGGGAACAACCACTGAAAGGCTGGGTTGGTTCATTGCTGGTTCCGCAGGTTGTGCATTTGAAGAAAGGTCACGCATTTTCCAAAACTCAACTTAGCGGAAGGTGAGTCAGGCGCTTGACCCGAAGTAGTTGCGGCACCACTCCACCACCGGCGGCAGGCCCAGCTCGATCGGCGTGTCCGGCGCGTAGCCGAAGGCGGCCTGGGCGCGCGAGGTATCGGCCATGGTTTCCACCATGTCGCCCGGCTGCATCGGCTTGTAGACCTTGTGCGCCGGGTGCCCCGCGGCCGAGGCGATCACGTCGATGAAATGTTCCAGCTCCACCGGGGTGTGGTTGCCCAGGTTGAACACCTGGTGGGGTGTGGCCTGGGCGGAGGGATGCGACAGCGCCCCGAGGATACCGGCGACGATGTCAGAAACATGTGTGAAGTCACGCCGCATCTGGCCGTTGTTGAACACATCGATGCTGCGCCCGGCCAGCACCGCGCGCGAGAACAGCAGCGGCGCCATGTCCGGCCGGCCCCAGGGGCCATACACGGTGAAAAAGCGCAGGCCGGTGGCCTTCAGGCCGTACAGCTGCGCGTAGGTATAGGCCATCAACTCGTTGGCGGCCTTGGTGGCCGCGTACAGCGAGCGCGGCTGGTCCACGCGCTGGTCTTCGGAGAACGGTGGCGTGGCCGAGTTGCCATAGACCGAGCTGCTGGACGCATAGACCAGGTGCCGGACGCTGCGGTGCCGGCACAGCTCCAGCAGGTTGACGAAGCCGACCAGGTTGCTTTCCACGTAGGCGTGCGGGTTTTCCAGCGAATAGCGCACGCCGGCCTGCGCGGCCAGGTGGATCACCTGCGTCGGCTGGATTTCATCGAACAGCGCGGCCAGGCCATCGCGGTCGGTGATGTCCAGCGCGCGCATATCCAGCTGCGGGCACAGGGCAGCGACGCGGTCACGCTTGAGCTGCGGATCGTAGTAATCGTTGTAGTTGTCCAGCCCGACCACGCGCTCGCCTTGGGCGGCCAGTGCCTGGCAGGTATAAGCGCCGATGAAACCGGCGGCGCCGGTAACAAGAATGGTCATGCAGGAAGTCCGGACGGGTGTTCGCGGACCGGATTATGCCGGCCCGGCTCGATGACATCACCGATGTCGTTGTCGCTCAGCAGGTCGATCAGCGCATCGGCACCTTCGCGCAGCTTCAAGGCCATTTCCTGCGGGTACAACGGCACCACGGAGAGGAACTCGATGCTGGTGTCGTCATCGACCACCAGGGTGTCGAAATCTTCCGGTGCCGACAGCGCCAGCAGCAGGATCGCACCATCGAACGCCACGCCGGGCGCGTACGGCTGGGCCGGATCGCCGTTGGGCACGGTATGGGTCAGGCCCAGCCAGGTGTTGTGCTTGTGCGGCAGCCGCGCCAGCGTCTTGAGCAGGCGGATGGGCCAGTAATTGCGCTCGTCCTGCAGCTGGGCGTGATCCAGCGGCCAGTCGCCCGGCAGGGTCAGCATCAGCTCCAGGTAGGGCGAGACCTCGGCATCATCGGGCAGCTGCATCGGCAGATCGCTCATGCCGGAAGTGACCAGGCGCGTATTCGGGCAGTCCCCGCACGGCGGCACCACATGGATGTCCACGCGCACGGTATCGGAGACGATTTCATGCAGCACGTTGGCTATCGGCCCGAGATGGTGCTCGATGTGCGCGCTGATCGCCGCACCGTGCGAATGACCGCGTGCGGGCTCGAAATCGCTGGCCTGGCCATGGGCCAGGATGCGGCTGCCGCCCGGGCTCATTTCGTCGCCTGTGTTGCTCATGCACTGCTCCGGTTGGTGGCCACGAGCATCGCCCCTGCCTCACCACAGGGTGAGCGGCGCGTCCTTGGCCAGGGTTTCCTTGCGTTCCTTGCTGTATGCCCACCATGGCTGCGGCGCATCGCCGCCCATGAAGCGCACCACCGACAGGAAGACATCGATCACGCAGGGATCGTGCACCACGCCGGTCTTCAGGCATAGCTGCGCATACATATCGTAGGGATCACGCCCGCGCAGGTGCGCGGGAACCCGGATTCCGATCAGACGGAGATCCTTTTCACAGGCCGGCCCGACATTCGGCAGGTCGGTCAGACGCAATAGATGATTGCGGTCGACCTTGGTGGGGTTCATTGCCTTGCGTGCACCTCGTGGGGAATGAAGTACGTCAGCCGTTCTGGCGGACGCGCAGCCGCTCCAGCACGCCGTCCAGCGTGTCCAGATCGGTGTAGTGGATGACCAGCTTGCCCTTGCCGCCGCGGCCGTGGCTGATCGCCACTTTCGCACCCAGCGATTCGGACAGCTCGGTCTCCAGCGATGCGATATCGGCCTGCGGCGCGCTCGGCGACGGCTTGGCCTTGCGTGCGCCCGGCACCTTGCCGGCGGCGAACTGCTGCGCGCGGTGCTCGACTTCACGCACCGACCAGCCCTGCTCGGCGGCTTCTTCGGCCAGCTTGGTGGCCAGTTCCGGCGCCAGCGTCAGCAGCGCGCGGGCATGGCCCATTTCCAGGCGGCGGGTTTCCAGCAGCACGCGCACGCCGATCGGCAGATCGATCAGGCGCAGCAGGTTGGATACCGAGGCGCGCGAGCGGCCAACCGCCTGCGCGGCTTCGGCATGGGTCAGGGTGAACTCGCTGACCAGGCGTGCCAATGCTTCGGCTTCTTCCAGCGGGTTGAGGTCTTCGCGCTGGATGTTCTCGATCAGCGCCATCGCGATGACGGTGCGGTCTTCCAGCTCGCGCACCACCACCGGCACTTCGTCCAGCCCGGCCAGGCGCGAAGCGCGCCAACGGCGTTCACCGGCGATGATTTCGTAGCTGCCGCCCTCGATCTGGCGCACCAGGATGGGCTGGATGATGCCCTGTGCCTTGATCGACTCGGCCAGTTCGGCCAGCTTGCCTTCGTCCATGTCGCGACGCGGCTGGTACTTGCCGGGTTGCAGCTGGTCGATCGGCAGCTTGCGCAGCACTTCGCCGGGTTGCGGCTCGGCGACGGCAGCGACGGTGACCGGGGTTACGGCGCCCTTCGGGCCCAGCAGGGCATCAAGACCACGGCCAAGACCGCGCTTTTTCGCTGCACTCATCAGACAGCCTCCACGGCCCGGGAGGGCTGCTTGCGTTCGTTGTTGCGGCGGATGATCTCGCCGGCCAGGCCCAGGTAGGCCACGCCACCGCGCGAGGCGCGGTCGTAGCCGACGATGCTCTGGCCATGGCTGGGTGCCTCGGCCAGGCGCACGTTGCGCGGCACGATGGTGCGGAACACGCGGTCGCCGAAGTACTCGGTGAGCTGCGCCGACACCGCATTGGCCAGGTTGTTGCGCACGTCGAACATGGTGCGCAGCACGCCTTCGATTTCCAGCGCCGGGTTGAGGTTGATCTTCAGCGCATCGATGGTCTCGACCAGCGCGCTCAGGCCTTCCAGCGCGTAGTACTCGCACTGCATCGGCACGATCACCGAGTCGGCGGCGGCCAGCGCGTTCAGCGTCAGCAGCGACAGCGCCGGCGGGCAGTCGATCAGGATGTAGTCGTATTGATCGCGGATGGGCGCCAGCGCGCGCTTGAGGCGCTGCTCGCGCTCGCCCTGGTCCATCAGCTGGATCTCGGCCGCGGTCAGGTCGATGTTGCCTGGCAGCAGGTCGAAGCCTTCCGGCGTGGTGACGCGCACTTCGGCGGCGGTGACCTCGCCCAGCAGCAGGTCACAGGTGGACGCAGCCACCTCACGCTTGTCCACGCCACTGCCCATGGTCGCGTTGCCCTGCGAGTCCAGGTCGACCAGCAGCACGCGCTTGGGCGCGGCGGCAAGGGAAGCAGCCAGATTGACAGCCGTCGTGGTCTTGCCGACGCCGCCTTTCTGGTTGGCGATGGCGATGATGCGAGCCATGCAGGAGAGCCTCGTTGGCGAAGTTGGACTGGTCATTATGGGGGTAGCGGCGCGCAGGCGGAAATCGGTTTCCGGGTAACGGGCGGCTTTTGCTGGTAAAGCACCTTGCCGAGCATGGCTCGGCACCACCGCTTTAGCCCCTCTCCCGCTTGCGGGAGAGGGGTTGGGGTGAGGGCAGCTTTTAGCCTTGGCCGGTAAAGCCCCTGCCGAGCATGGCTCGGCACTACGCTTCTGCCCCCTCCCTTTGGCGAAGCTAAGGGGAGGGTTGGGGAGGGGTAGCTTTTGGCCTTGGCCGCGGGGATTGCCCGGAACTACTGCTTTAGCCCCTCTCCCGCTTGCGGGAGAGGGGTTGGGGTGAGGGCAGCTTTTGGCCTTGGCCGGTAAAGCCCCTGCCGAGCATGGCTCGGCACTACGCTCCGCCCTTGCTCAAAGCCCTCTCCCGCTCGCGGGAGAGGGGTTGGGGTGAGGACAGCTTTTGGCCTTGGCCGGTAAAGCCCTTGCCGAGCATGGCTCGGCACTACCGCTTCAGCCCCCTCCCTTTGGCGCAGCCAAGGGGAGGGTTGGGGAGGGGTAGCTTCTGGCCTTGGCCGGTAAAGCCCCTGCCGAGCATGGCTCGGCACTACAGCTCTAGCCCTTGCGCTCCACCACCACCAGATGCCGGTCACCAACCAGCCCCGGCACCTGCAGCGGGCGCACTTCCAATACCTGCCAGCCGGCCGGCAGCTGGGCGATCTCTTCATGCGGGTACACCCCCTTCATCGCCAGCAGCTGGCCACCCGGACGCAGCAGATGACCGCCAACCTCGATGATGCCGGCCAGCGTATCCATGGCGCGGGCGGTGAGGTTGTCATAAGCACCCGGCTCGTCCAGCGCTTCGGCGCGGGATTCGGCGACACGGGCATTGCCCAGACCAAGCTGGCGCACGGCCTCACGCATGAAGCGGGCCTTCTTGCCGTTGCTCTCGACCAGGGTCACCTGCAGCTGCGGATGGGTGATCGCCAGCGGAATGCCCGGCAAGCCAGGACCGGTACCCAGATCAGCCAAGCTGCCGCTGCTGACATGCTCGGCCATGGCCAGCGAGTCGAGCAGATGGCGGGTGACCATTTCGCGCGGGTCGCGGATGGCGGTGAGATTGTAGGTGCGGTTCCAGCGCACCAGCAGGGTCAGGTAAGCCAGCAGGGGTTTGGCCAAGGCGGCGTCCAGACCCATGGCCTTCAAGCCGTGGTCGAGGTCGCTGGCGACTTCGCGCGGGAGAGTGGTGTCGTTCATGGCAGGGATTATCGCAGGAGTGGCTGCTTTCGCTTTAGGCCCCCTCCCTTGTGCGCAGCACAGGGGAGGGTTGGGGAGGGGTGCTCTGGATCTGGCTTTTGATCTGTCGCGCAGGGCAAGAGCAACGGCAACAGCTACCCCTCCCCGGCCCTCCCCTACGCTTCGCGCAAGGGAGGGAGCAAAACCACCCCTCCCCGGCCCTCCCTTTGGCCTGCGGCCAAAGGGAGGAGGCAGAAGCTACAGCGGGTACCACGCCAGCGCAGCCCGGAAATCCTCCGTCGCCTGCCACTCATATAAATGCCAGCGGGCCGCATCACCCAGGCCCGGATCGCACCACACCAGCTGCAAGGCCCCCGTCGCATCCGGCGCGAAGCGCAGCTTCTCCAGCCCGAACGAAATGCCATGCCCGTGCGCCTTCAGCAGCGCCTCCTTGGCGCACCACACGCGGAAGAACCAGTGCTCACAGCCGCTGTCGTCCAGTGCATCCAGCCAGGCAATCTCCTCCGGGTGGAAGAAGCGACGGATCACCTCGCGCATCTGCTTGCGTGGCCGCTGCCGCTCCAGGTCCACGCCCAGGCGTGCGCCCTCGCCCAGCGCCA
This sequence comes from Stenotrophomonas sp. STEN063, assembly GCF_056854515.1. NCBI lineage: Bacteria > Pseudomonadati > Pseudomonadota > Gammaproteobacteria > Lysobacterales > Lysobacteraceae > Stenotrophomonas > Stenotrophomonas sp. STEN063. The sequence goes on along the minus strand of NZ_JBXFWF010000011.1, from coordinate 34,670 downwards.
CCAGCAGATGACCGCCGCTATGGCTCCAGCCGGTGCCGTAATGCGCCAACTCACCGATCAGCCACGGCCGGCTGCGCTCATCGCGGGTCAGCGGCAAGGTCTCGGGCGTGGTGTCGAAAACACCGGCCAGCACCTCGCGGGCCTGCGGCTCACCACGGGTTCCAGGGGTATGCGGCAACAGCCACACCTCCACCTGACCAAACTGCCAATGGCGACCAGCTGGGCTCATGCTGAACAGGCTCCTGCCCGGACAAACATGTTCTTAACGCCACTGCGCGTTGACTGTCGCCACCGCACCTTTCGGGGTGCTTCACGGCAGGGAGGTTCGCGCATGGGCATCATCATCTGGTTGATTATTGGTGGCGTCGTGGGTTGGCTGGCCAGCATCATCATGCGCCGCGATGCGCAGCAGGGCATCATCCTGAACATCGTGGTGGGCATCGTCGGCGCCATGATCGCCGGCTTCTTCTTCAGCGGCGGCAGCATCAATGGTGCGATCACCGTGCGCTCCTTCCTGTTGTCACTGGTCGGCGCGGTAGTGCTGCTGGCCATCGTCAATCTGTTCACACGCAAAAGCGTGCGTTAACCGTTCTGGCGCCGATTCGACCGAGGCCCGGCTGGCAACAGCCGGGCCTTGTTGTTTCAGGCCGGTGCCAGCTGCACCCAAGCCGGAGCGTGATCGCTGGGGCGTTCCCAGGTGCGCGGCTCACGGTCGATGCCGGAGGCGACAGCGCGCGGCTTGAGCGCATCGGAGACCAGGGTCAGGTCGATGCGCAGGCCCAGGTCGCGACGGAAACCGGCCGCACGGTAATCCCACCAGCTGAAGATGCCAGCGGCATCGTTGTGCAGGCGGAAAGCGTCGTGCAGGCCCAGATCCAGCAGCTTCTGCAGCGCGCCACGCTCGGCGGTGGAGGTCAGGATGTGGTCACCGTTCCACACCGCCGGGTCGTAGACATCGCGGTCATCCGGCGCGATGTTGAAATCGCCCATCACTACCAGTTGCGGATGCTTCTGCAGCTCGGCCGCGACCCAGGCGTGCACCGCCTCCAGCCAACGCAGCTTGTAAGCGTACTTGTCGGTGCCCACGTCCTGGCCGTTGACCACATACAGATTGATGATGCGCACGCCATTGACGGTGCCGGCAATCACCCGCTTCTGCTCGTCCTCGAAGCCGGGAATACCGATCTGCACGTCTTCGATCGGATGCCGCGACAGCAGCGCCACGCCGTTATAGGTCTTCTGCCCGGCGAACACATTGCGATAGCCCAGTTCCAGCAGCCGCGTATCGGGGAACTTGTGGTCCTCCAGCTTGGTTTCCTGGATGCCGACCACGTCGGGGGCAAAGTCGGCCAGCCACTGTTCCAGGTGCGGCAGGCGGACATTGAGCGAATTGACGTTCCACGAAGCGATTTTCATGCAGGGGATTCTAGCCGGGGCTGGGGCCAATGGCCCTCCTCTCAGCTGAAGGCGGCAGCAACCAGCCCCCTCCCTTGCGCCAAAGGCGCAGGGGAGGGTTGGGGAGGGGTGCTTTGGCGTTGGCTTGTAGGTAGCAGCTCGAGCAAGATCAAAAGCCCCCCCTCCCGCCCCTTCAGGGCACCCTCCCCCACGTGCGGGAGAGGGACGGCCACAGCTTCCACGAGCAATTTTCCTAAATGCGCCAGCGCGCTTGGCTGGCTGCGGCGCCAGCTAACGCCTACCATGCAGATCTGTGCTCCAAGGGGGGAGCGCCGGAGACAAATGGATGTCCGCAACACAAGGTAACTTCACCTTTCTCGGCCAACACGATCCCGTCCTGTTGCGGCTGGCGACGACCGCCGAACAGGTTTTCGCTTCCGACCCCAACACCACCCTGATCAAGCTGCGCCAACTTGGCGAGGCGCTGGCGCAGGCGCTGGCATCACAGGCGGGGCTGAAGTTTGACGCCCAGACAACCCAGCTGGAGTTGATCCAACTATTGAACCGGCATCTGGACCTGGATCCGGGCATCCGAAATCTGTTCCACACCCTGCGGGTGGAAGGCAATCGCGCCACCCATGGTTTTTCCACCCAGCACCGGGAAGCCATGGATGGGCTGCGCGTCGCCCGTGAACTCAGCATCTGGTACCACCGCGCCTCCGGCAAAGCCGACAGCGCCTTCCGGCCCGGCGCATTCACCGCACCGACGGACCCGAGTGCGGCTCTGCGTGCTTTGCACGGCCAGATCGACACGCTGGAGCAGGAGCTGCGTCAGCGTGATGAAGCCCTTGAGGGCAGCCGCAAGCTCGCTGAACTGCGCATCGAGGAGAGTGCGCAAAGCATGGCGCTGGCCGAGGCCATGGATGAAGAGGCCCGCGCACTGAAAGTGCAGTTGGACGAACGCGCAGCGCAGTTCGAGCAGGAACGCATCCAGTTCCACGCGCAGCTGCAAGCGCTGCAACAGGCCAACAGCACAGACCAACCGCAGGCTACCGCCCTCGCCAAACGCAGCCGCCTGGCGGCCGCGGCCTTCGATCCGGACGAAGAGCTCACCCGCATCCTGATTGACCAGCAACTGCGTGACGCAGGCTGGGAAGCAGATTCACTGCAACTGACCTGGTCCAAAGGCGCCCGCCCGGAGAAGGGCCGGTGCATGGCAATTGCCGAATGGCCAACGCGTAGCGCCAAGGCCTGTGCCGACTACGCACTGTTTGATGGCCTGACTCCGGTAGCTATCGTCGAAGCCAAGCGCCGACGGGTGAATATTGCCGATCGCATTGACCAAGCCGAGCGCTACTCCCGCGACCTTCCCATCAGCGCACCGCTGCAGTTGGCCGGCATTGGTCCCGCCGGTGGCCCCTGGGCTGACGGCCAAGGCGCGCATTTCCAGGTGCCGTTTGCCTATGCCTGCAACGGCCGGCCGTGGATCAAACAGCTGGCCGAACAATCCGGCATCTGGTTCCGTGACCTGCGCAGCCCGGCCAATCTCAAACGACCGCTGCAGCAATTCCACACCCCGCAGGGCTTGGCCGAGCTGATGCTGCGTGACCGAGAACTGGCAGAACAGCGCCTGAGCACCGAGCCCTACGGCTACCTCAAGCTCCGCCCCTATCAGCAGGAGGCCATTGCTGCCGTTGAGAAAGCCCTGGCAGCAGGCCAACGCCACTGCTTGTTGGCGATGGCCACAGGTACCGGCAAGACCCGCACCACCATTGGCTTGATCTACCGCCTGCTCAAGGCCGAGCGCTTCACTCGCGTCCTGTTCCTGGTCGATCGCACCAGCTTGGGCACCCAGGCACGTGAAGCCTTTGACGACATGTCGCTGGAGCAGGGCCAAAGCCTCTCGCAGATCTACAACGTCAATGACCTTGGCGACATGGCCGCCAAGGCAGAGACCCGCGTCCAAGTCGCCACCGTGCAGGCCATGGTGCGGCGACTGTTCCAGTCCGATGCGCCACCGCCGATTGACCAGTTCGACTGCATCATCGTCGACGAGGCGCACCGCGGTTACACCCTGGACCAGGAGATGACCGAGGGCGAGCTCTCGCTGCGCGACCACGCGCAATACCTGTCCCAATATCGACGTGTGCTGGAGTACTTCGACGCCTGCCGTATCGGCCTGACCGCCACCCCCGCACGGCAGACCACCGAAATCTTCGGTCGACCGGTCTATACCTACAGCTACCGCGAAGCCGTAGCCGATGATTGGCTGATCGACCACGAGCCGCCCATCCGCTTCGAGACGCAGCTCAGTCGCAACGGCATCCACTTCGATAAAGGCGAGCTGGTCGAGGTGGTCAACGCGCTGACAGGCGAGGTGGACTGCGCCGAACTCGACGACGAGCTGTCCTTCGATATCGAGTCTTTCAACCGCAGCGTCATCACTGCCGATTTTGATCGGGTCATCTGCCAGGCATTGGCAGACGAGCTGGACCCGCTGGGTGAAGAAAAGACCTTGGTGTTCTGCGTCAACCAGGTACATGCGGTACGCGTATGCAACCTGCTCAACGCGGCCTTCCACAAGGTCTATGGCGACGACTGGAACCAGGCCGCCGTGCAGGTCATCACCGGCCGCACCGACGAAGTGGCCAAGGTGATACGCCGCTACAAGACCGAGCGCCTGCCCAGCGTGGCCATTACCGTGGACTTGCTGACCACCGGCATCGATGTGCCAGCCATCACCAACCTGGTGTTCATGCGCCGGGTGCGCTCGCGCATTCTCTACGAACAGATGAAGGGCCGCGCTACCCGCCGCTGCGATGACATCGGCAAGACTGTATTCCGCATCTACGACCCGGTACGTCTATACGAAGCACTGGAGGCGGTGGATACCATGCGGCCGCTGGTCAAGGACCCCAATATCAGCGTCGGCCAGCTGCTGCACGAGCTGCAGGACCCGCGCAGCCATCAACCGGGTTCCAGCCCCGAGGCCAGCAGCCACGCCCAGGATGTGCTGGACCAGCTCAGCCAGAAGCTGATGCGCGTATTGCGCCGTGCCAGCCACAAGGCACAGAACCGCGAACCGCTGCGCAAACAACTGGAGCAACTGGAAACCGCCTGGGGCGTTGAGCCGGCCAAGCTGCACCAGCACCTGCACGGTCTAGGCCCAGAGCAGGCCGCCAGCTTCATCGCCACCCGCCTGCCGGCGCTGGAAGCCCAGATCGACGAGCTGCGTGCACTGCTGGCCAGCGAACAATACCCCATCATTTCCCATCACACCGACACGCTGCTGCTGCGCGAGGTGAGCTACGGCGGCAATAACCAGAAGCCAGCCGACTACCTGGAAAGCTTTACCGATTTCATCCGTTCCCAGCTCAACCAGTCCGCTGCACTTGCAGCCGTGGTCAACCGCCCGCGCGACCTTACCCGCGAACAACTGCGCGAGGTGCGCCTGCTGCTGGATGGCAAGGGCTACAACGAGGCCCACCTGCACAGCGCCGAGCGCCAGCAGTCCAACCGCGACATCGCCGCCGGCATCATCGGCTATATCCGTCGGGCCGCCATCGGCGAGGCACTGTTGCCTTACGAACAGCGCGTGCACAGGGCGTTGGATCGCATCCTGGTCAGCCGCAGCTGGACCCCGGTGCAGCAACGCTGGCTCAAACGCCTTGCCAACCAATTGGTGACCGAGGTGGTGATCGACCGCGATAGCATCCAGCACGCCTGCGCACCGGATGGCGGGGTCAAGCTGCTCGATACCGTGTTTGCCGGCCAGTTGGACCAGCTGATCGAACAGTTCAAGGAGGCGGTATGGGAGGAAGTGGCTTGAGCCCTGCCCCGCCTGCAATGAGCCGAATCCGATCACTGAACAGGCTTATTCGGCTCACTGATTGAGCCGAATAGCGTTATTATTCGGCTCATGGACGCCAGCCAAGCCCCCGCCCCGCCGCTCTGGATCTGGCAACAGCCGGACTGGCCAGCCTTTGTCCATCAGGACGCTGCGCTGGCACCGCTGCTACGCCAGTGTCAGCAGGCCCAAGGCCAGCTGAGCGCCCTGGCCGGGGTGCTGCCCGAAGACGGGCGGCAGGCGCTGGATACCTTGCTGCAGAACATCGTCACCTCTTCCGCCATCGAGGGTGAAAACCTCAATGTCGGCTCGGTGCGCTCCTCACTGGCCCGGCGCCTTGGCATCCCCGACGCCGCCGAACCGGCCCCGCACAGCGCGCGCGCCGAGGGCGTGGCCGAACTGATGCTCGATGCCACCGGCGATGTGGGCAAACCACTGGACCTGCCGCGCCTGCTGCATTGGCACGCCTTGCTGTTTGCCGGTCACGACGGGCTGCTGCCACTGCGGATTCGAATTAGTCAACTGCGCGGCGACGAGCCCATGCAGGTGGTCTCGGGTCGCATCGACCGGCCCACCGTGCATTTCCAGGCACCACCGCGGCAAGGGCTGGACGAACAGCTGCAGCACTTCCTTGCATGGTTTGCAGCCAGCAGAGACGACCCCGCACTGGATCCGCTGCTGCGCGCCGGCATCGCCCATTTCTGGTTTGTCACCCTGCACCCGTTCGACGACGGCAACGGCCGCCTCACCCGCGCCATCACCGATCTGGCCCTTGCCCAAGCCGCGCCGGGTATCGCCCGCCTATACGCCATGTCGGCCAGCATCCTGGACGACCGCAAAGGCTACTACCGCATCCTGGAAGCCAGCCAACGCGGCGGTCTGGACATCAGCGCCTGGCTGCAGTGGTTCCTGCAGACCTTGCTGCACAGCCTGCAGCAGGCCTTGGCCCGCATCCAGCGCGTCATCGACAAGGCCCGTTTCTGGCAACTGCATGCGCAGCAGGCCTTGAGCACCGAACAGGCCAAGGTGCTCAACCGCCTGCTCGATGGCGGTGAACGCGGCTTTGCCAATGGCATCAACGCCTCCCAGTACCAGGCCGTGGCCAAGGTCTCCAAAGCCACCGCCACCCGCCACCTGACCGACCTGCTGGACAAGGGCTGCCTGCGGCGCCTGCCCGGCGGCGGCCGCAGCACCCGCTATCAAATCAACCTGCCCGGCCACGCCGGCAACGCAATTCCGTCAGGAGACGGCAGCCAATGACCAACAACGATATCGTCGCCAAGCTGTGGAGCCTGTGCGACATCCTCCGCGATGACGGCATCAACTACAGCGATTACGTCACCGAACTGGTGCTGCTGCTGTTTGTGAAGATGGAGTACGAACAGGCCCAGTCCAACGACAACTTCGAGCACCGCCTGCCCAAAGGCGCACGCTGGCCGGACCTGACCAGCAAGTCGGGCGTGCCGCTGCACACCTTCTATAAGCAGATGCTGCTCAACCTCAGCCAGAGCAGCGACCCGATGGTGGCCGCCATCTACACCGATGCGCAGACCCGCCTGAAAGAACCGCGCCATCTGGAGCAGCTGATCAAGAGCCTGGACGGGCTGGACTGGTTCTCCGCCCGTCAGGACGGGCTGGGCGACCTGTACGAAGGCCTGCTGGAAAAGAACGCTGGCGAGACCAAGTCCGGCGCCGGCCAGTACTTCACCCCGCGGCCGCTGATCGACAGCATCGTGCGCTGCATCCAGCCGCAGCTGGGCGAAACCATCCAGGATCCGGCTGCAGGCACAGCCGGCTTTCTGATCGCCGCCGACGCCTATATCAAGGCCGAGCACGACGACCTGTACGGACCCAAGGTCACCGACAAATCACGCAAGTTCCAGCGCACCAAGGCCTATACCGGCGTGGAACTGGTACCGGGTACCCGCCGCCTGGCGTTGATGAACTGCCTGCTGCACGGCATGCAAGGCGAAGGCGAAGGCGTGGTGCTGCTGGGCAACAGCCTGGGCAGCCTGGGCACCACCTTGCCGCGTGCCGATGTGATCCTGTCCAATCCGCCATTCGGCACCGCCAAGGGCGGCGGCGGGCCAAGCCGCGACGACCTGCCGTTTGTCACCAGCAACAAGCAACTGGCCTTCCTGCAGCACATCTATCGCAACCTGAAACCACATGGTCACGCCGCAGTCGTGCTGCCGGACAACGTGTTGTTTGAAGCCGGCGTCGGCACCGACGTGCGCCGCGACCTGATGGACAAGTGCGAGCTGCACACCATCCTGCGACTGCCTACCGGCATCTTCTATGCACAGGGCGTAAAAACCAATGTGCTGTTCTTCCGCAAGGGCAGCGCTACCAATTCCAAACAGGACACCGGCTGCACCCGGCAGGTCTGGGTCTATGACCTGCGCAGCAATATGCCGTCCTTTGGCAAACGCACGCCGTTCGGCCCCACCCATCTGAAGCCATTTGAAGATGCATATGGCGCTGACCGCGATGGCGGCAGCCCGCGCGTGGATGAAGGCGAAGAAGGCCGCTTCCGCTGCTTTACCCGCACACAGATCGCCGAGCGTGGTGACTCGCTGGATATCAGCTGGTTGAAGGATGCCGACGCGGTGGATGCCGCAAATCTACCGCCGCCGGAAGAGCTTGCCGCGCAGGCAATGGCCGAGTTGAGCGAGGCCCTGCGTGAGCTGGATGCGTTGATGCAGGCTTTGGGCGCGGGCGATGAGGCCAATCAGCAGAAGCAACTGCTGGCGCAGGTACTTGGCTTGGATGCGGATGCTGTTGAGGTGGAGCGTGAGTGAGCTGCCAAGAGGGTGGGATTCTTGCCACCTCGGAGATCTACTAAGCCACATTCGAGCAGGAAAGAGCGTCAAGTGTGATGAACGGCCACCAGAGGGCCAAGAGCCAGGATTGGTAAAGATCAGCGCTGTCACTTGGGGGGTATTCGATGAAACAGAAAGCAAGACGCTGCTTACCGATGATGGCCTAGATCAAAGAAACAAAATTCGTCCAGGTGACCTTCTGATCTCCAGAGCTAACACGCTGGAGCTCGTTGGAGCTCCCGTGATTGTAAGCACCGTCACTAAGAACCTTTACCTGAGCGATAAGGTTCTGCGCCTTGAGCTCGATGAGGGGCTGCGCGCTTGGGTTCTAACTTGTTTGAGATCAGCATCGGGCCGTCACCAGATTGAAAAGATGGCCACGGGCAATCAGCTCTCAATGCGCAACATCTCTCAAGATGCTCTTCGGTCAATTGAGATACCCCTTCCTCCGCTGAGCGAGCAAGCCCGCATCGCGAACGCACTCAATGGCCTTCTGACTCAGGTGGACACCCTCAAGGCCCGCCTCGACGCCCTGCCCGCGCTGATCAAACGCTTCCGTCAATCCGTGCTAAGTGATGCAGTATCGGGGGCGCTAACTGATTCGTGGCGCGAGCGAAATCCCGCCGATGTTCAAGAGTCTAGAGACCAACTGGGGCAACTGATTGAAGAAATGCGCAATGGTCTCTCGGCGAAGCCAAATGAGAGCTCGCAAGGGGTGCCCATTCTTCGAATCAGTGCTGTGCGATCTGGCTCGGTCGACCAGGCCGATATTCGATTCCTTGAATGTGACGAAGTGGAAAAGCGACGGTACGCAATAAAGAAGGGCGACCTGTTGTTTACTCGCTATAACGGAAGCCTCGATTTTGTTGGCGTTTGTGGCCTTGTGAAGCAAACATCTCACGAAGTCATCGTGTATCCGGACAAGATCATTCGCGTTCGCTGCAAGACAGATATCATCCTTCCCGAGTATCTGGAAATTTTCTTCTCAGAATGCTCTACGAGACAGCGTGTTATGAATTTGGTGAAGTCGACGTCAGGACAGAAAGGAATTTCCGGACAAGACCTTAAAAGCTTATGCGTAACTTACCCCGGCATATCCGAGCAGTTGGAAGTCGTCCGCCGCGTCGAACAACTATTCTCCTTCGCCGACCAACTCGAAGCCCGCCTGTCCGATGCCCGCCAGCGCGTCGATGCGCTGACCCAGAGCATCCTCGCCAAGGCCTTCCGTGGCGAACTGGTATCGCAGGATCCAAATGACGAACCGGCCAGCGTGCTGCTGGAGCGAATTGCCGCCCAGCGCGCCGCCGATCCAAAACCGAAGCGCGGCCGCAAGGCGGCAGCACACTAACCACATCAACCAGGCTGAGGGGAGCCAACCATGACTACATTCGACAGCACCAAACTGCCGCTCAAGGAACTGCTCAAAGACATCGTCCAGGGCAAGATCCAGCTGCCGGATTTCCAGCGTGGCTGGGTCTGGGATGACGAGCATGTCCGTAGCCTGCTGGTCAGCCTTGGCCGCTCGTTCCCGGTGGGCGCAGTGATGCTGCTGGAAACCGGCGGAAATGTACGCTTCCAGGTACGCCCGGTGGAGAACGTGCCAGAACAGGGGCTGCTTGCACCCGAGCAGCTGATCCTGGACGGCCAGCAACGCCTGACCACGCTCACCCAGGTGCTGAGACTCGATGGCCCGGTGCAGACCCGCAACGAGAAGGGGCGTGACGTACAGCGCTTCTACTACATCCATATCCCAACCGCCTTGGAAGGCCCGGACCGCCTGGACGATGCCATCATCGCCACCGATGAGACCCGCCAGCAGCGCAGTGAGTTCAAGCGCAAGCTGGATCTGGACCTATCCAGCCGCGAACTGGAATGCCAGCACCTGTACTTCCCCTGCTCGGCCATCCTCGACCCGATGACTTGGCTGCAGGATCTGTACCAGCACAACCCGGCGGCGGTTGCACAGTTCTTCGAGTTCAAGAAGGCCGTGCTCGATGCCTACAACGAATACCAGTTGCCGTTGATCGTGCTGAAGAAGGAAACCAGCAAGGAAGCGGTGTGCCTGGTGTTCGAGAAGGTCAACACCGGCGGCGTTCCGTTGTCGGTGTTTGAACTGGTCACCGCCAGCTACGCCGCCGACGGCTACAACCTGCGTGATGACTGGTACGGCAGCGCACAACGCAAGACGCTGTCGCGCTACAAGCGCATGAAGAATGCCGAAGCACTGCTTGAAACGGTGCAGAACACCGACTTCCTGCAGTCGATCACCTTGTTGCACACCTTGCAGCGCCGCCGCGAAGACATTGCCGCCAACAAGCAGGGCAAGAGCATCGCACCGGTAAGTGCAAAGCGCTCCGCCGTGCTGGAGCTGCCGTTGGAAGCCTACAAGCAACGCGCAGACGCACTGGAAGGCGGCTTCATCCAGGCCGCAAGGTTCCTGCGCGATGAATGCGTCAGGCAGACCCGCGACCTTCCCTATCGCACCCAGTTGGCGCCGTTGGCAGCGGTCATGGCCGAGCTCGGACCAAACCGCTGGCGCGAGCCGCGCATCTACCAGAAGCTGGCCTCCTGGTATTGGTGCGGCGTGCTGGGTGAGCTCTACGGCGGCGCGGTGGAGACCCGCGTCGCCAACGATGTTGAAGATGTATTGGCTTGGCTGGATGACGACAGCCAGGTCCCGCGCACCGTACAGGATGCAAACTTCCAGGCCGACCGGCTCAAGTCCCTGCGCAGCCGCCAGAGCGCGGCCTACAAAGGGGTCAATGTTCTGGTCCAGCGCGCAGGTGCCAAGGATTTCTACTGGAAGTCCACCATCCGCGAACTGGATGCCGACGAAGTAGCACTGGACATCCACCACATCTTCCCCCGCGAATGGTGCATCAAGCAGGGCATCGAAGCCAAGGTGTACGACTCCATCATCAACAAGACCGCGATTTCCTATCGCGCCAATCGCAAGATTGGTGGTGCAGCGCCATCGCACTACCTCAGCGCCCTGCAGCAGGATAAGCAAGTGCAGCTCGGTGATGCCGAGATGGATGCGGTTCTTCAAAGCCATGGCATTCCAAGCGCCAGTTTACGTGGTGACGATTTCGAAGCTTTCTACGCCCAGCGCGCTGAGCTGCTAATGGCGCTTATTCAGACGGCCATGAGCAAGGGCTCCTCTGCAATCGCCACTTAGGAGATTCATCTCGCCTGGCAGGATCAGCCTTTGTGTTGAACTAATCGCGAGCCAAGACTCGGCGTTGGAGATTCCAGCGCCAAGTCTTGTTTGGGCGGCAGTGGTCGCTCAATCTTCCTTCGCACCAAGATCCAGGCCTATCGCCCTTCAACAATGGAAAGGCACAGTCTTGCCTTCTTCCCACCCAGTTGAACGGGACGTGGTTGAAGAGGAATCAGGGAGTTCGCGGTGCCGACCACCGAAATTACTGAAAGCGCTGTGAGCAAATGCCGGGTCATGTCCCAATTCGGGCTAGAATTCACACCTGCAGGAAGCACGAGTTACTGAACCCTATACGAGTGGTCGCAATGCCCTCAGTTTCAGGGACAGGCAACGGACATGGCACGGGAATCCATGAGCTTAAGACCCTTTTTCAACAACAGCACGCAGGAACTGGCCGCGCTATTTGATATCGCGGCAACGCAGCAGGATCTGCCAACGCTGAAGGCCTTGGCCCACGAGCTCAGGCATCGCGACCGACCGGCTGCCCAGCAGCTGAAGCGCAAGCTTAATGTTTTTCTCAAAGCGCAGAAGAAGCCGACCCTGCTGCAGGCGCCAAGTATCCCAGAGGCCTACTCACCAGATATCGGTCTTGAAGCGGCAATGGATGCTTCGCCGAAACTCGAGCCCGCCCAGCTCCCCCCTCCTCTCAACCAGCAGGCGCCTAAGCGTATGACGGATCCCCACATCATTGAGCGCTTCAAAGGCCTGTTGGAGTATGTGCGACAGACGGCATACCTGAAGGGCAAACCAAGTCGTCAGGTGGAGCAGCACAACAGCTTCAAAGCCTACGAACACGAGTTGCGTGGACTTCCTGGAATTCACTTTGACACCGGTACGTCGGACGAAGACACCTGGCTGCGGGTAGAGCGCCTGCACGAAAGCAAGCCGCCTGCCCCGCAGACGCCGCTGCTGGCTGCACTTGTCACCCAGTCCAACACCCCCGCCAAAGAACCGGGGCTGGCGTCGCATGTCTCCCGCACGCAGCTCATCACCCTTGGGATCGAAGCACCGGCCTTGGCGGAAGGCGAAAAGCCCGAGCAGACAGTGGCTGTTGCCGCGCTGTCGATCAAAGAGCAGCTGCATAGCGAACTGAAAACCTATATCACGCACGTTTGGCAGCCCTGGGCCGAGCGGGAGAAGGAAGTTCGCAAGACCATTTCGAAGTACGCAGACCTGTTTGCCAGCTACCAGATGTTGCAGGGCAACCTCGTAGATTCCCCGCTGGAACTGGTGCTGGGTGTGGGCCTTGCCGTATGGGACCTGCCGGACGGAAAGCTGAGCTATCCGTTGATTTCACAGCTGGTGGAGCTATCCATTGACGAGCACAGCCACGCTATAGAAGTGCGCCCCCGCTCGCTGGATGCACGCCTGGAGCTGGATGTTTATACCGCGTTGGACAATCCGGGAGTGGCCGAGGTTGCTCGCCTGGGCAAGGAACACTTCAAAGCCGGCGACGGACAGGTCAACCCATTCGTACCCAGTACCTTCGAGCCGGTCCTGAAAGCCGCCTCGTCACTACTGGACAGCAAAGGAGCGTACTGGCCATCGCACACTACGCCCGAAGATCGGCAGCTACCGAAAGCCGGCGAGCACCTGTTGGTGACCGACACCTGGGTACTGTTTGTGCGACCACGCACGTCCAACCTGTTCGTGCAGGACCTGGAGCGCTTTGAGGCCTTGGTGGAAACGGGGGTAGATCTGGACACACTCTCTCCGGCCACATTGGCACTGCTCGCCGATCCATCGCAGCAGATTCGTGAGCCAGCACCGGCCAACTACCGTGGGCTGTCCAATATCGACCGTCAGGCTGGTACCTCGGCCAAGGCCAAAGATCTGTTCTTCCCGATGCCCTACAACGATGAGCAGGTGCAGATCGTGCACATGCTGGACCATCAGGACGGCGTCGTCGTGCAGGGCCCCCCGGGAACCGGTAAGACCCACACCATCGCCAATGTCATTTCGCACTACCTGGCTTTGGGCAAGCGTGTACTGGTCACATCGATGAAGGATCCCGCATTGGCAGTGCTGCAGGAGAAGCTGCCGGCTGAGATTCGTCCGCTGGCAATCAGCCTGCTCAGCAGTGAAGCCGATGGAATGAAGCAGTTTGAACACGCCATCCGGCATATTGCTGCTGAAGTCAGCCGCATCAACAAGCAGGAGATGCGCACGCAGATCGATCAGTACGAATTGGATATTGATCGCCAGCATGGACAAATAGCAAAGACCGAGTACCAGATCGGGCAGTGGGCAAAGAAGAATCTGGAGCCCATTTCGTTGGACGGCGATGCGTTGCAACCGCTGGAAATCGCAAAGGAGGTTGCCCTACACCCGGTTGAAGCCGCCTGGATCTCCGACCCCCTGACCATTGCAGCCGAACATCGCCCGCAGTTCGGAGATGCTGACATCGTTGCGCTACGCAATGCACGCATGGCCTTGGCTGAGGATCTGTCGTTGCTGCAGCAGCGCCTGCCTGCGCTGGATGCGTTCCCGGAGCCAACAAAGCTGCAGCAGGTGCACTTGGACCTGGGACGCTTGGTGGAATTGAATGCGCAGGTGAGCAGCGCCGCGTTGCCGCCATTGCGAGATGCAGAGCAGACCACGCTGGACGAGGCGATCCTGCTGCATACCCGTGTTTTCGGGCTGCGTGAGAGCCGCGAATGGGTGGATGACGTAGGCCATGACTGGCTGAAGCTATTGGAACGGCGGATACGTCAAGCCGATCCACAGGATGCGCTGCTCAAGCTTCTCTCCGCGATCCGCATCGAGATTCGTGATTTGCTCGCCTACCGCACGCAGTTTGTCGCGCGTCCGGTGACCGCGCCTGAGGGGCTGGCGAACAACCCAGAAGTGATCGAGGCAATTGACAACCTCGCGCAGGGCAAAAAGCCGTTTGGTTTGGCTGGCCTGTTCGGCAAGTCGGCTGAGAAGAAGCTGATCGAAAAGATCCAGCTGGTTGGAAAGGTGCCTGAAGGAGAAGGTGATTGGGCTCACGTGCTGCAGTACCTGCGCTTCCTGCAGAGCTGCAGTGCGATGGTTGTGCGCTGGGATGCTTTGGCGCTGGAGCTGGGTCTACCCAGCTTCATCACTCCGCAGGCACTGATCGTGCAAGGCAGCGATTACCTGTTGGCGTTGGATAAGCTGCAACATCTGCTGCGGGAAGAAAAAGCAGTCGCAGATCTGCTCCAGGCGCTATTACCAACGTGGCAGGAGGCGGGTAAGAGGCCATACGACCGCGAGCATATGCAGCAAGCACTGGAGATTCTTGATAAGAATCTAACCCGCAACAGGCTGGCCGACACTTGGAAGGTAAAGAATCGCTTTACTGAAGCCCTGAGCGACGCCGAGGGAGAGATTGTTGATGCGATCGGTGCTTTCTTGAACAATCGGCTGGGCGATAGCGCGGTGATAGAGACCGAGTTGATGGCCGAGTGGACCACACTGATGACGGAACTGCGCCGTCAGCACAGCAAAAGGCCACAGCTGCAATGCGTGCAAGATGCGACCGCAAAAATTGAAGCATCAGGTGCGCCGAAGTGGGCGCAGCAGCTACGAACCGACCTGGCAACAGCAGCACAAGACCCTCAGCTTCCCGACAATTGGAAAGAACTCTGGCGCTATCGCCGCCTACTCACCTTGGTCGAATCCATGGATGGCAGGGCCGAGCTGGCATTGTTGTCGCAGCAACGCAATGAGCTGGAGAAAGACCTGTCCCGGCTTTATCAGAAAGCGGTAACAACACGCACTTGGCTGAAAATGGCCGAGAAGGCGACACCGATGGTTCGATCTGCGCTGGAAGCCTACCGCGTTGCGATCTCGCGCATTGGCCGCGGCACCGGCGTTCGCGCGCCGCGCTACCGAAAGGATGCACGCGATGCAGCCGCACAGGCTAGTCCCGCCATTCCTTGCTGGATCATGCCGCACTATCGGATCAGTGAATCATTGCCCGTTGCACTGGGAGAATTTGACCTGGTCATCATCGATGAGGCCTCGCAGTCCGATTTGAGCGCAATGCCAGCGCTATTGCGTGCAAAGAAGGTGTTGATCGTCGGCGATGACCAGCAGGTTTCGCCGGAAGGCGTTGGACTGGAGGAAGAGAAGATCCGAAGTCTGATGGGACAGTTCCTGGGCAAGCAGGTGGGCCTGTATCGGCCGCAGATGTCGCCGGATAAATCCATCTACGACTTGTTCAAAGTGGTATTTGCGCAAGGCCAAATCATGCTGCGCGAGCACTTCCGCTGCGTTGGTCCGATCATCGAATACTCCAAACGCGAGTTCTACAACCACGAGTTGCGGCCGTTGCGCATGCCGCTTGCCTCTGAGCGCATGGATCCACCGTTGATCGACGTGTATGTCATCGACGGGCAACGCGGCAACGGCAAGACCAATCAGGGTGAAGCGCTCTTCATTCTGGAAGAGATACGAAAGATCGTTGGCGACCAGAGCATGAGCCGCCGGAGCATCGGCGTTGTGTCGCTGCTAGGTAGTGAACAAGCCCAACTGGTCTGGAGCCTCGTCGTAAAGGAGCTCGGAGAGGACGCGGTCCAGCGCCACCAGATGGCTTTCGGCGATGCCCGTACTTTCCAGGGCAAGGAGCGCGATATCGTGTTCCTGTCCATGGTTGATTCCGGCCGTGCTCAAGCCTCGTCGCAAGATATGTTCCGCCAACGCTATAACGTCGCAGCCTCACGCGCCCGCGACCGGATGTATCTGGTGCGCAGCATCACCCAGGACGAACTCAGCAAGACCGATAAGCTACGAAGCAGTCTGATACAGCACTTCCAGACCCCCTACACCCAGAACGAAGAGGAAGTGAGCGACCTGCGCCAGTTGTGTGAGTCGCCCTTCGAGCGGGAAGTGTTTGATGCACTGGTTGAGCGCGGTTATCGCGTGCAGCCGCAGGTGAAGGTCGGCAGCTACCGCATCGATCTTGTCGTGGAGGGTGAACGGGACGCGCGTTTGGCAGTGGAGTGTGATGGCGACAGATATCACGGGCCAGACCAATGGGAGCACGATATGCGGCGTCAGCGCGTGTTGGAGCGTGCAGGTTGGCACTTCTGGCGTTGCTTCGCATCGAACTTCGTCCTTCATCGTGAGGCACTGCTCGCCGATTTGACCGACACGTTGCGCAAGCGGGGCATTGAACCTATTGGCACGCAGAACGCGGTTCGCAGCCTGCATAGCCAAAGCCGGACTTATGAGGCGTTTCCCATTGAGCCCACCGCTGCGCTCATGTCCTGACCAAGCGGCCGACGGGGTTTTGATCATGAACTCATTCAGTTAGCTGCGCCGCTGGCGAGAGTTCCCGCAACATTGACCGAGAGGAGCAACGACCAGCTCCCACTGTTGTGCCAAGAACCTGGGACGCTTTGGCGTTGCTTGCAGGCAGGCGGCTCGCGAAGTGCCCCAAGCACCCTCACCCGCCCTTCGGGCTCCCTCCCCCGCAAGCGGGAGAGGGGGCGGCGCTGGGGTTCTGCGGTGTTGCTTGCGGCCTGGCATGGCCGGGTGCCGCAGCAGCCTGCTCCCTCCCTTTGGCCGCAGGCCAAGGGGAGGGTTGGGGAGGGGTGCTTTGGCTTTGGCTTTGGCTTTGGCTTTGGCTCTCCCGTCGCTGCGGCTTGTCTCCCCGCAACTGAGGCAAGGTCAAAAGCGCCCCCCTTCCGCCCCCCGCCTTCGCGGGGGCAGGCTCTTCGGGCACCTTCCCCCGCGGGCGGGGGAAGGGACAGCCCGCGCTTGGATGCCTTGCTGAGTCTTTCTCCCCACCCGCCAAACCCCGCAAACCACAACAAAACCTATCGGGTGAATGTCGGGGAATACACTTTTTCAGCGTTCCGATTCGCGCAGACTGCCTCTCAAAGTGAGGGGAAGCCATGCGTAGCAAGCTGTTTGTGCCCGGTGCACGTCCGGAACTGTTCGACAAGGCCTTGGCCAGTGCGGCCGATGCCCTGTCCTTCGATCTGGAGGATTCCGTCCCCGAGGCTGGCAAACAGGCGGCGCGTGCGGCCATCGCCAGCTTCCTCGCCCGTGCCGACGTGCTTGCCAGCAACAAGCTGCTGATCGTGCGCACCAACGCCACCGACAGCCCGCATTTCGCCGCCGATCTGGCTGCGATGGCGGTGCCCGGCCTGTGGCTGCTCAATATCCCCAAGGTAGAATCGGCCGCGCAGGTGCGGCAGGTGGTCGTTGCGCTGGAACGCGCCGAGGCCGCCAATGGCGTCAACCGCCCGATCGGTCTGCTGCTGAACATCGAAACCCCGCGCGGCCTGCGTCTGGCCGCTGAATTGGCTGGCGCGCATCCGCGCGTCGCCGGCCTGCAGTTGGGCCTGGGCGATCTGTTCGCGCCCAATGGCATCGCCCGCACGCCGGCCAATGTGCATGCAGTGCTGTTCGCGGTGAAAATGGCCGCCACCGAAGCGGGCGTGTTCGCCTGTGATGGGGCTTGGCCGGATGTGGCCGATGCCGAGGGCTTCCGTACCGAGGCCATGCTCGCGCAGCAGTTGGGCTATATCGGCAAGAGCTGCATCCATCCGCGCCAGGTGGGCCAGGCCAATGTGATCTTCAGCGTGGCCGAGGCCGAACTGGACGAAGCACGGCGTATTGTTGCCGCCGCGCAGGCGGCCAGCGATCTGGGCCGCGGTGCGTTCCTGTTCGAGGGACGCATGATCGATGTGCCCTACCTGCGCCGGGCCGAAGCCCTGCTCGCCGGCGCCCTGCGCGCCTGATCTTTCCACCTGGCGGTTCGCCGCCACGCCGTTCATTACCGGGATTCCATCCATGCCCACGCCCATGGCCACCGCGCTCGCCGCGCTGTCGCACCGCTTCTCGCTCGGCTTCCGTCTGCTCGTCGTCACCACCTTGCTGGCGTTGGCCGGCACGGCGGCCGCCGACGAGAGTTTGAATGCAGTGAAGCCCGGCTCGCTGCCAGCCCTGCCGGAGGCCGCGCCGGTGCAGCAGTTGCTGGATGTCGATGGCCGCCTGCTGGCCCGCTCCGGCGACAAGGCCTGGCTGCTCGACAAGAACGGCAAGGCGTGGACGGCCGCCACCGGCATCAGCAACGAGGTCGTACAGGACATCGTCCGCAGCGGCGACAAAACCTGGGTGCTGACCGGCCCGGATGCGAACCACAGCAATCAGCTGCAGCAGCTCACGCTCAAGGGCGAAAGCCTCGGCAAGGGCCAGTCGCTGGCACTGCCAACACCACTGGGCAATGCGCATGCAGCCGCCCTGGATGGTGCCCTGTTTGTGGCCGGTGTCGACGATAGCGGCGTGACCCAGCTGTACAAAAAACCGACCGACGCCACGCAGTGGCAGCCGCAGCCGATCTGGCCGGGCGCTGCCGCGGTTGTCGCCCTGCAGGCGCAGAAAGGCGCGTTGTACGCGGTGGTCGGCAACAACGGTGCGCAGCAACTGCTGCGCTGGAACGCAGAGAAGGGCTGGCATGAGCTGCCCGCCATCGGTGGCGACGTTGTCCCGGGTTCGCTGCGTGCACTCGGCCAGGCGCACTTGTTGATGCAGGTGACCGACGCGGTTGGCAGCAGCCACGCGCGTACCTTCCACACCATCACCAGCGCCTGGGCCGACCTGGCCGATACCGATGCCAACGCACCACTGGCCAGCGCCAGCTGGGGCAATGGCCTGGCCTGGGCGAATGCCGATGGCAGCCTGCACACCTTTGAACTGCAGAGCGGCAAGCACCTGCTGGGCTGGATGGACTGGGCGGTGATCGTCATCTACCTCGGCGCGATGCTGGGCATGGGCGCCTACTTCTACTTCCGTGAGAAGCGCGCCAGCACCGCCGACTTCTTCGTCGGTGGCCGCAGCATTCCGTTCTGGGCCGCGGGCGTGAGCTTGTACGCCACCAACACCAGCTCGATCAGCTTCATCGCCATTCCGGCCAAGGCCTTCGAGACCAACTGGCAGTACCTGACCAACAACCTGATCGCAGTGCTGGGGCTGATGTTCGTGGCGGTGTGGATCGTGCCGCTGCTGCGCCGCCTGGATTTGATGAGCGTGTTCTCCTATCTGGAAACCCGCTTCCATCCGGCCATCCGCATGCTCGCCAGCGCGCTGTGCATCGTCATGCAGATCGGTGCGCGCATGAGCGTGGTGCTGTTCCTGCCGGCGCTGGCCATCGCCACCATCACCGGCATCAGCGTGGTGTGGAGCATCATGATGATGGGCGTGTTCACCATCCTCTACACCGCGATGGGCGGCATGAAGGCGGTGATCTGGACCGACTTCGTGCAGGTGATCGTGAAGATGGGCGGCGCGATCTTCGCCATCCTCTTTATCGTGTGGACGCTGAAGGGCGGCTTCGGTGAATTCGTGGCCACCGCGGCGATGGAAGACAAGACCAAGCTGTTCGATTTCAGCTTCGACCTGACCAAGGCCACGGTGTGGGGCTTCATCTTCCTGGTCGTGTTCGACGTGGTGCTGACCTTCCCCAAGGACCAGGTGCTGATGCAGCGCACCCTGGCCACCAAGTCGGACAAGGAAGCTGGCCGTTCGATCTGGGCGTTCGCTGCGATCATGATCCCGGGCGGCTTCATCTTCTACGGCATCGGTACCGCCTTGTGGGTGTTCTACAAGAACAACCCGCAGCGCCTTGACCCGCTGCTGCCGATCGATGCGACCTTCCCCTTGTTCATCGCCGCCGAACTGCCGCCTGGCGTCACCGGCCTGATCATCGCCGGCGTGTTCTCCGCGGCAATGGCCACCTTGTCGAGCATCATGAACAGCGTCGCCACGTTGATCTCGGTCGACTTCTACGAGCGCATCGCCAAGAACCCGACCCCACGCAAGAGCGTGCTGTTCGCCGAGATCTCCACGGTGCTGGTCGGCCTGACCGCGATCGGCCTGGCGCTGATCATGACCCGCTACGACATCCACTCGCTGTTCGACGTGTCGATCGAACTGGCTGGCCTGCTCGGCGGCGGCTTTGCCGGTGCCTATACACTGGGCATGTTCACCCGCCGCGCCAACTCCGCCGGCGTGGCGATCGGCGTGGCCGCCAGCATCGTGCTGACCTTCGTCGCATGGTGGTTCAACCTGGTCCATCCGTACTTCTACCTGGCCATCTCGATCTTCCTGTGCATCGTGATCGGCTATCTGGCCAGCCTGTTCTTCCCGGCCCCGAGCCGTTCGCTGAAGGGCCTGACCATCTACAAGCAGGACGCGGTGTGAAGACCGGTCGGCACGCCGCTGCGGGCCGGTTCCGCGGCGGCGTGAAGCCAGCTTCAGCAACGACCATGACGTTGGTCGGATCGCGCCGCCGCGCCTGCTGGTGTAGTTTGGCGCGCAGCTGAGAGGTCTAATCGCGTGGAAACCCAGTTCCTCAATACCTTTGTCACCGTGGTCGACCGTGGCTCCATGGCCGCGGCCGCACGCCTGCTGCACATCACCCCGGCCGCCGTCGCCCAGCAGATCCGCACGCTGGAACGCGAGCTGGGCGCGCCGCTGATCGCCCGCGCCGGCCGCACCGTCAGCGTCACCGAGGAAGGTGCGCGCATCCTGCAGCGGGCGCGCGACCTGCTGCGTGGCGTGGCCGACCTGCGCAGCGTCGCCAACGAAAGCGGCATGGCCGGCGAACTGCGGCTGGGCGCCTGCCCTACCGCGCTGGGCGGGCTGGTGCCGGACATCCTGGCGCGGATGGTGGCCAAGTTCCCCGAGATCAACGTCTTCATCAAACCCGGTTACTCGGCCGACCTCTATGGCGCGGTGGAATCGGGTGACCTGGATGCGGCGATGGTGCTGCAGGCACCGTTCTCGCTGCCCAAGACCTGCGACTGGCAGCTGCTGCGTGAAGAGCCGCTGGTGGTGCTGGCGCCGGCGCGCATGGCCGGTGCCGATCCGCACCAGCTGCTGCGCGAGGAACCACTGATCCGCTACGACCGCCATGAATGGGGCGGCCGCCAGGCCGATGAATACCTGCGCAAGGCCGGCATCGTGCCGCGCGAACGGTTCGAGCTGAATGCGCTCAATGCGATCGCGGTTATGGTTGATCGCGGCCTGGGCGTGTCGCTGGTGCCGGATTGGGCCAAGCCGTGGCCGGAAGGCATTTCGGTGGTGCGCATTCCCCTGCCCGAGCCCAGCGAGCCGCGCCGCATCGGCATGGTCTGGTCGCGCTCCTCGGTGCGCCTGCGCCAGGTCAATGTGCTGCTGGACGAGGCGCGCACGGCTTTGCTGCAGCCGACGGACTGAACGAAGTTCACGTGTAGTGCCGAGCCATGCTCGGCAAGGGCATTACCCGTAGATCCCCTGTAGTGCCAAGCCATGCTCGGCTGGAGCGTTACCGGTTGAGCCTCTGCCGAGCATGGCTCGGCACTACAGCTCCCGAGGGTTGAGGAGGAGTCAGCCCTTCCGCTTCTGATTTTGCGGTGGCTTCGCGGCTTACGCCGCTCCTACATGGGACACGTCTGCCGGATACGTCCCGGCAAAGCCCCTGCCGAGCATGGCTCGGCACTACCGATGCAAAGGCCAATCGCAACAAACCCTAGGCTTTGAACATACACAGGTGCGCTTCTATCGCGCCGGGGCGCCGCCTAGGCTTCGCCCAACGTCGGAGTTGCGTCCGGTGCCCGCCTGGTCGGGGACCGAAAACAGCAAACGGCAGGATCAAAGGGGCGCTAGTCCCCGTCGCATTCTGGCTCTGCCGGCTCCCAGGCCGGTCGCGTCACACATTCAAACCTGGGGGAGAGAACAACATGATCAAGCCACTTTCGGCCGCCATCAGCGCCGTGCTGCTCGCCAGCGCGATGAGCCCGGCCTTTGCACAAGACGCCGGCGACGCCGCCACCAACCTGGACCAGGTGATCGTCACCGGCAGCCGCACCCCGGTCGCCATCGAGAAGGTCCCCGGCGCCGTCACCCTGGTGACCCAGGAGCAGGTGCAGCGCACCCTCAACCTGACCGAAGACGCCACCGCCGTGCTCGCACGCATGGTACCGGGCTACTCCGAATCCTCGCAGGCGATGAGCAACTCCGGTGAGACCCTGCGTGGTCGCATCGCGCTGCGCCTGTTCGACGGCGTGCCGCAGGGCTCGCCGCTGCGCGAAGGCAACCGCAACGGCACCTTCACCGACATGGGCGTGATCGGCCGCATCGAGGTCATCAATGGCCCGTCCGCCGCCGAAGGCATTGGTGGCGCCGGTGGCGTGATCAACTACCTGTCCAAGAACCCGGAAGTGGATGGCCACCAGACCATCATCAGCACCCGCTACGGCACCCAGTTCAAGGACAACAGCGACCAGTCCAAGATCGGCGTCACCCACACCTTCCGTGGCGATGCGACCGACTTCGTGATCAGCGGCGCTTACATCGACCGTGGCATCGCCTATGACGGCGACGGCCGCCGCGTCGGCCTGAACACCTCCGGTTCGCTGTCCGATTCGTACAGCAAGAACCTCTTCGTGAAGGGCGGCTACAACTTCGGCGAAGACCAGATGCAGCGCATCCAGGCCAGCTACAGCAACTTCCACATCGGCGGCAAGCACAACTACATCCCGGTGGAAGGTTGCCGCTTCGATCCAGTGGAGTGCCCGAACCCGACCACCAACACCGCCGAGAAGGGCTCCATCGCTGGCTCGCTGGCCGAGTTCAACGATTTCGAGCAGTTCGCGGTGAAGTACACCAATGCCGATTTCTTCGGCGGCGACCTGAGCGTTGATGCCTACTGGGCTGAGCAGGCCATGCGTTACGTGCCGGAGAACGGCGACGACCGCCAGCTGACCAAGCCGGCCCCGACCGATGATGCCGACCGCATCTGGGACCAGTCGGAAATCAACAGCGAGAAGAAGGGCCTGCGCTTCGGCTACGCCTACAGCGACCTGTTCAAGGTCGAAGGCCTGCGCCTGCGTGCCGGCCTGGACCTGGTGGAAGACACCGCCGAACAGCGCCTGGCGCTGACCAACCGCCTGTGGGTGCCGCCGATGAAGTACACCAGCATGGCGCCGTACGCGCAGCTGAGCTGGGACATCGGCCCGGTGACGCTGGACGCCGGCGTGCGCCGCGAAGACGGCGAGCTGGAGATCGACAGCTACACCACGGTCGCCTTCCGTGACCACACCCCGGTGCAGGGCGGCAAGCTGGACTACAAGGCCACCATGCCCAACTTCGGCGCGATCTGGCGCATCAACGATGCCTGGTCGGTGTTCGCTTCGTACTCCGAAGGCTTCGGCATCGCCAACGTCGGCATCCCGCTGCGCAACATCCAGGCCAGCAGCCCGTGCAAGGCCGTGTCCTGCATCACCGACCTGCAGCCGCTGATCACCGAGAACAAGGAAATCGGCTTCAACTGGCGCGGTGCCAAGGGCCAGGTGGGTGCGTCGGTTTACCGCTCCACCTCGGACTTCGGCTCCACCCTGACCGTGGACAAGGCAACCGACGACTTCATCCTGACCCGTTCGCCGGTCGAGATCGAAGGCTTCGAGCTCAACAGCGCCTGGACGTTCAACCAGCACTGGAAGGCCACCTTCCTGTACTCGCGTATCCGTGGCCAGACCCAGTACTACCCGGGCTCGGGCCTGAAGAAGGAAATGGGCATCCTGGACATCTCGCCGGACAAGGTGAATGCCTCGCTGACCTGGACCCCGACCGATACCCTCAACGCCACCCTGGGCGTGAGCAAGACCTTCAGCCGCGACCTGCGTGAGACCTTCACCAATCCGGCCAACGGCGATGTCTACGTCAACGAAGAGAACACCTATGGCTACGCGCTGTGGGACCTCAGCGTGAACTACGACACCGGCCGCTTCGGCCAGCTGTCGCTGGGCATCGAAAACCTGTTCGACAAGCAGTACGTGTTGACCTGGTCGCAGCTGCCGGGCTGGCAGAACTACTTCTCCGGCCGCGGCCGGATGGTGTCGCTGTCGCACACCATCAAGTTCTGATGACTGCAGTTTGAAGACGGCGCCACAGGCAACTGTGGCGCCGTTTTTTTGTTTGATGTTTGTTGTTTGTGGGAGCGGCGTAAGCCGCGAAGCTGGAGAAGCATCCGCGCCCGCGCATCCTGCAATTGCAGATATTTCGTCACAGGAACGGTGGCCTGCTTCGCGGCTTACGCCGCTCCCACAAAAACGATGCCCAGCGGCAACAAGAAAACCTTTCTTGTTGCGCCGCAAGAAAAAACCACAGCTTGCTTCAAGCAACAAAACCTCACGTCTGAAGCAAGGCCCCCCGCCTTCAATGCCCTCCTGTGCACGCCTAGGCTGCTGTTGTCGGGGAGTTGCGTCGGGAGGGATGCAGCAGCCAACAGAAGTATCGGAATGCCGCAGTCCGCGGCAGCAGTTCATGCACGTCTTATCTAAAACAAAAACGAGATAAACAACATGAAGAAGGTACCGGTAGCGTTGGGGGTTCTGGTCCTGGCCGCTGCGATCAGCAGCAGCGTGCAGGCCCAGCAGATGCAGGCAGCAAACGAAGAAGACAGCCGCAGCGCCGACAAGCGCGCGCAGGATAAAAAGGCCACCGAGCTCGACCGGGTCATCGTCACCGGCGTGCGTGCGCCCAAGGCAGTGGACAAGATTCCCGGCGCCATCACCATCATCACCCCGGAAGAGATCAAGCAGTCGCTGATCATCACCGAGGACAACACCGCGGTTCTGGCACGCACCATTCCCGGCTATGCCGAATCCTCGCAGGCGATGACCAACTCCGGTGAGTCGCTGCGTGGGCGCATTCCGCTGCGCCTGTTCGACAGCATCCCGCAAGGCTCACCACTGCGCGAAGGCACCCGCAACGGCACCTTCACCGACATGGGCGTGATCGGCCGCATCGAAGTGATCAACGGTCCGTCCGCTGCAGAGGGCATCGGCGCTACCGGTGGCGTGATCAACTACATCTCCAAGGTGCCGGAACAGATCGGCAGCGAGACCACCATCAATGCGCGCTACCAGACCCAGTTCAACGACGACAGCGTCGGCTGGAAGCTGGGCCTGAGCCACGCGATCAAGCAGGACAACTACGACTTCCTGGCCAGCGTCTCGCAGCTGGAGCGCGGCATGGCCTATGACGCCAAGAACCGCAGCATCGGCATGAATTCCAGTGGCTCGCTGGCCGATTCGCAGTCGCGCAACCTGTACATGAAGGGCGGCTACAACTTCGGCGAGGACGGCGAACAGCGCCTGCAGGCCACGTACAGCAACTTCAACATCGGCGGCAACGGCGATTACATCCAGCTGGTCGGCTGCAAGGGCCCGAACGACTGGCCGCCCTGCGACACGCCAGTACCGAATACCTCGATCAAGGGCCACATCGACGGCCAGCGCGATGCGCTCAACAAGTTCATCCAGTACAGCCTGCAGTACACCCACAGCGATTTCTACGGCGGCACGCTCGACCTGGTCGGTTACCAGGCCAAGCAGGGCATGCGGTTCTTGCCGGAGAACGGCGCCGACCGCCAGCTGGTGAAGCCGGCACCGGCCGATGATGCCGACCGCATCTTCGACCAGTCCGAGATCCAGTCACGCAAGAAGGGCCTGCGTACCTCGTGGACGCGCCCCAGCATCTTTGGCGTGGACGGATTGGAGCTGCATACCGGCGTGGACTTCGTGCAGGACGTCGCCGAGCAGCGACTGGTGATGACCGACCGCGTCTGGGTGCCGCCGATGGATTACCGGAGCGTTGCCCCGTATGCGCAGCTGTCCTGGGATATCGGCCCGGTCACGGTCAGCGGCGGCTTCCGTCGCGAGAACGGTGAGCTCGACATCGACAGCTATACCACCGTCGCCTACCGCAACAATTCCTTCGTCGAAGGCGGCACCCTGGACTACACCGCCAACCTGCCCAACATCGGCGCGATCTGGCGCGTCACCGATGAGTTCTCCCTGTTCAGTGCCTACAGCAAGGGCTTCACCCTGCCCGACATCGGCATCCCGCTGCGCAACGTGAATTATCCGGGCCAGACCGTGGCCGGCATCCTCGACCTGCAGGCGATCATCGTCGACAACATCGACATCGGCTTCAACTGGCGTGGTTCGCGCGGTGCGCTGAGTGGCAGCTGGTACCACTCCACCTCCGACTTCGGCGCATCACTGGAAGTGGACCCGCTGACCAGCGACTTCATCATGACCCGCGCGCCCACCGACATCAAAGGCATCGAGCTCACTGGCGAATTCCGCTTCACCGACACCTTCAAGATCACCGGCCTGTACACGCACCTGCGCGGCTACACCTCGTTCTGGGGCCCGGACCCGCAGGGCCGCTATGACGCAGGCCCGATGAAGAAGCCGCTGGGCATCTTCGATGCGACGCCGGACAAGATCAACGTCGCGTTGGTGTGGAAGGCATTGCCCAACCTCGACGCCACCCTCGGTGCCAGCATGTTGCGCGATCGCCACCTCACCGGCTCGGCAGTGCGCGAATACGACGGCGAAGAGTACGACTACGACGAAAAGATCAACGGCTACACGCTGTGGGATCTGGGCGTGAACTATGATTCGGGGCGCTTCGGTACGTTCTCGCTGGGCGTGGACAACCTGTTCAACAAGTACTACATCCTCAGCGGCTCGCAGGGCGATGGCTGGCAGAACTACTGGGCCGGTCGCGGTCGCGTGGTGTCGCTGAGCTATTCGTATACGTTCCGCTGATGAGCGCAGGAGTGCACGCCATGCATCAAACCATCGCAACACCGCGCAGCCGCCGCTGGCTGCGCCTTGGCGCCGCACTCCTGTTGTGCCTGTCCGCGCCGCTGCTGCACGCTGGAGACCGCTGGCAGCGGCTGGATGGTTTCCTGCAGGCCAGCACCGCACCGGGCCAGTTTCCGGGCGCGGTGGCGCTGGTGGAGCACGATGGCCGCATCGTGTTCCAGCAGTACTACGGCCACGCCGACAGTGCTGGCCACCGGCCACTGCAGGCCGACAGCATCTTCCGCATCTATTCGATGACCAAGCCGGTGACCTCGGTTGCCGTGCTGATGTTGCTGGAGGAAGGCAAGCTGTCGCTGGACGATCCGCTGGCCCGCTACCTTCCCGAGTTCGCCGACCGCACCGTGGTGACCGGCGGCGACCTGCAGCATCCGCAGACCGAAGATGCACCGCGTGCGATCACCCTGCGCCATCTGCTCACCCATACCAGCGGCTTCGCGGCGGCGTCGGACACGCACCGGGTGGCGACCAAGCTGTTGACCGCGGCCGATGTCGACAGCGCGACCTCGCTGCAGGACGTTGCACGCCGCTTGTCCACGCTGCCCTTGGCCGATGCGCCCGGCACCCACTTCCATTACGAAGGCAGCAACACCGAGCTGCTGGCACGCGTGGTCGAAGTGGTCAGCGGGCAACCGTTCGCGCAGTTCCTGCAACAACGCATCTTCAGCCCGCTGGCGATGCACGACACCGGTTTTGAAGTGCCGCTGGCGCAGCGTGGTCGCGTGGTCGAACTGCCAACCAGCAACGACGATGGCAGCCTGCGCGTGGCCGACACGCTCAGCGCGCGCAATCCGGGCGTGCGTCTGAAGGGCTACGACAGCGGTGCCGGCGGCCTGTATTCCACCGCTGCCGACTACCTGAAGTTCGCCCACATGCTGCTCGATGATGGCCGCAGCGGGAAGCAGCAGCTGCTCGCGCGCAAGACCGTCGAACTGATGATGAGCGACCAGCTCGGTGGCTTCGAGCCAGCCATCAGCAGCTATGGCACGGGCGAAGGTTTTGGGCTGGGCGGCTATGTCATCACCAACCCGGCGTACCGCGGCAAGCTCGGCAGCGTCGGTCAGTTCGGCTGGTCCGGTGCGGCGTCCACGTACTTCACCATCGACCGCAAGGAGAAGCTGGTGGCCATCCTGCTGATGCAATACCTGCCCAGCGGTGACAAGGCACTTGCTTCACCGTCCACACGTTTCTACAACCTCGTTTACCAGGCCATTCCATGAGTTCCACCGTTCTTGTCGCCGGCTCGGCCAATCTCGATTTCGTGGTGCGCGCGGCGCATGTGCCAGCACCGGGTGAAACCGTGCTCGGCCGCGAATTCCGTACCTTCCCCGGTGGCAAGGGTGCAAACCAGGCCGTGGCTTGCGCGCGTGCCGGTGGCGCTGCCACGCAGATGCTGCTTGCCCTAGGTGCCGATGACTTCGCCAAGCCAATTGAAGCCTCGTTGAACGACGCTGGCGTGCTGCTGCATGCCGTGCGCGATGCGCAGCTGCCGACCGGTACCGCCTTCATCTGCCTGTCCGATGATGCCGAGAACGCGATCACCGTCGCCCCCGGCGCCAACATGGCACTGCTGCCCGAACACCTGCCAGCACTGGATGGCGTGCAATGGCTGCTGTTGCAGCTGGAATCGCCACTGGCCTCGGTACAGGCCTATGCCACCGCCGCCCGCGCCGCCGGGGTGAAAGTCGCCTTGAACGCAGCACCCGCGCAGGTGTTGCCGGCCGAACTGCTGGCACAGCTGGACGTGCTGATCGTCAACGAAGGCGAGTTGGCCGTGGTTGCCGGCAACCCGCCGGACCTGGCCACCGGCCTGGCACGGCTCGACGTTCCCTGCGTGATCGTCACTCTCGGCGCGCGCGGTAGCCTGGCGCGCATTGATGGGCAGATCCTGGTGCAGCCAGCGTTCTCGATCTCGCCACTCGATACCACGGCTGCCGGCGACACCTTCTGCGGCACCCTGGTCGCCCTGCTCGCCCGCGGTGAGCCACTGCAGCAGGCCCTGCTGGCTGCCAGCGCCGCCTCGGCACTGGCCTGCACGCGCCTGGGTGCACAATCCAGTATTCCCGAACACGCCGAAGTACAGGCATTGCTGGCCGACGCCAGCCGCCTGCCCGGCACCGATGCCCATGCCGCACTCGCGGCGTGGTGCGCGCTGTAACCGTTACGCCTCCCCCCGTTTTTGTTGGATGACTGCCATGACCTCCCCCTACCCCGCCCCCGATTACGACACCGATTCCCCCGATCACGGGCGTGAGGCGATCCACACCGAGTACAAGTTCTCGCACGTCACCACCGGCCGCTACCTGCCGACGCCGGGCAAGGCACCTGCGTGGCCGTTCGCCGACATCGGCAGCTGGATGATCGATGCCAATGCCAGCGCCGCCGACTGGTTGACCGAGCTGAAGGACTGGCGCCAGGAACACCTGGTGCGCATCGGCTATACCGACGTGAACTACCGTCGCCCCGAACTGCAGTGGGCGCAGCGCAACTTCGTGCACGCGCAGATGATGGTCGAGGACCGCTATTTCTTCGACGTGGAAACCGCGCAGTACACCGTCGACAAGTACCTGGACGATCTGATCGAACGCTTCGGCGGCCTGGACTCGGTATTGATCTGGTACATCTACCCGAACATCGGCATCGACGACCGCAACCAGTTCGATCTGGCGCATACGCTGCCGGGCGGCCTGGAAGGTTTGACCGCCGCGGTGAAGGCATTCCAGAAGCGCGGCGTGCGCGTGTTCCTGCCCGCCAAGCCGTGGGACCACGGCACCCGTGACCCGGGCGTGACGCATTGGGACGGGCTGGCCGAGATCATCAAGGCCACCGGTGCCGACGGCATCAACGGCGACACCTTCAACGGCGTGCCGCGTGCATTCTTCGATGCCTGCGATGCCAACGGCAACCCGGTGGTGGTGCAGCCCGAGTCCACCATCAGCTCGGAAGAGCAGCTGATCTGGAACGTGCAGAGCTGGGGCAAGAAGGCACCCGATGGCCCGGTGCCGCCGGTGTCCAAGTGGAAGTGGCTGGAGCCGCGCCACATGGTCAACTACGAGAATCGCTGGGGCCGCAACCGCAACCACGACCTGCAGTACTGCTTCTTCAACGGCATCGGCTACAACGCCTGGGAAAACATCTGGGGCATCTGGAACCAGTTCACCGCGCGTGATGGTGAAACCCTGCGCCGCATCGCCGCCATCTATCGCCAGTTCCCGGCGCTGATCGTGGCCATGGACTGGGAGCCCTACCAGGTCTGCTACCAGGGCGGCATCTTCGCCAGCAAGTTCCCGGTCGACGGCCTGAGCCTGCACACCTTGATCAACCGCAATGAGTACGCGGTCAATGGTGAGCAGATCGGCTTGCCGCATGTGGACGGCACCCGTTACTACGATGTCTGGCATGGCGTTGAGCTGTCACCGGCCGTGCGTGATGGCGTGGCCATCATCGAGCTGCCGATGGAAGCGCGTGGCTTTGGTGCGGTGCTGAGCGTGCAGCCGGGCGTTGCCGTTGAAGGCCTTGATGCGTTCCTGATCGAAGCTGCGAAGCGCGCCGGGCAGCCGCTCAACAGTTTCTCCGGCGCATGGAAGGCAATCCCGCAGCAGCTGCGCGAGATTCCCGCCACCACCGCGCAGGCTGCAGCACCGACGGGCATGGTCACCATCCCGGCTGGCGAGTTCGTGTTCGCCGTTGGCGGTGTCGAGATCGAAGGCTTCAACTGGGCCGGCCAGGACGTGCAGTTCCCGTGGGAAGACTGCCCGCGTCGCCATCACCGCAAGCTGATGCAGATGCAGGCGTTCCATATCGATCGCCATCCGGTCACCAATGCGCAGTTCAAGGCCTTCATCGATGCCACCGGCTATCACCCGGCCGATGACATCAACTTCCTCGCCCATTGGGTGGATGGCGCACCCCGCGCCGGCTGGGACAACAAGCCGGTGATCTGGGTGTCACTGGAAGACGCGCGTGCCTACGCTGCGTGGGCCGGTAAGCGTCTGCCGCACGAATGGGAGTGGCAGTACGCCGCGCAGGGCAACGATGGCCGCACCTATCCGTGGGGCAACGATTGGGACCAGAGCCGTGCGCCGCAGGTCAACCGTGGCCGCCGCCTGCTGGCCCCGGCCGATGTCGATGCGCATCCGCAGGGCGCCAGCCCGTTCGGCGTCGAAGATCTGGTCGGCAACGTGTGGCAGTGGACCGATGAGTTCAGCGACGAGCACACCCGTGCGGCGATCCTGCGCGGTGGTTCCAGCTACCAGCCGCAGACCTCGCATTGGTATTTCCCGCAGGCCTACCGCCTGGACCAGCACGGCAAGTACCTGCTGATGGCACCGGCCAAGGACCGCAGCGGCATGCTCGGCTTCCGCTGCGTGGTGGACGCGGCATGAGTGCGGCCATCACCAGCGGCCAGCAGCTGATCGCGCCGGCGGCGGTAAAGCTCGACGGCGTGTTCGGGCAGATGCTGGCGGCCAACCGCAGCGGCCGCCTGAGCCACTTCATCGTCGATGAAGCCAGCCCCTCGATCAGCATCTTCGGCCAGGCACACAAGCAGCAGAACCAGGAAGGTGACTGGTATGGCGAACACGCTGGCAAGTGGCTGTCAGCCACCGCCCGCGCAGTCGCACAGGGCAACCAGCCCGAACTGGAAGCCAACCTGCGCCGCGTCGCCGATTGGCTGATCAGCCAGCAGGATGAAGACGGCTATCTCGGCAACTACGCCGCCGACCGCCGTTTCACCGTGCCGCAGCCGCCCAAGCCCGAGAGCTGGAACGGCGAGCCGGCGCTGCGCACCTGGGACATCTGGACCCACAGCTACCTGATCCTCGGCTTCCTCGAAACCTGGCGTGCGCTGGGCGATGACAGCTACCTGCAGGCCGCGCGGCGCATCGCCGACCTGTGCTGGCAGGCGCTGGAATCGGGCATCGACATCACCACGCTGGGCAACCATCACGGCATGTCGGCGACGGTACTGCTGGACCCGGCCGCCGACCTGTACCTGGTCACCGGTGAGCCGCGCTATCTGGCGCTGGCCGAAAAGATCCTGCAGCAAGCCAACGCCAATCCGCGCCTGGCCCTGCTCGACAAGGGCATCGCCAACGAAGACGCCGCCTTCATCGCCACCGGCAAGGCTTACCAGCTGTCGTGGAATCTTGTTGGACTGGCCAAGCTGTACAAGGCCACCGGCAAGGCCGATTACAAGCTGGCCATCGACAATCTGTGGAGCAACATCCGCGAGCAGCACCTGACCCTGGGCGGCGGCCCGTGGGGCGGCGTCGCCCATCGCTCGCGCGAGGTGTTCAACGCACCGCGCACCTTCTTCCCGCAGGCCTATGTGGAAACCTGCTCGGTGCTGGCATGGATGCAGCTCAACCGCGAGCTGCTGGCCATCAGCGGCCACGCGCGTTACGCCGATGAACTGGAACGCACCGCTTACAACGACCTGCTGGCAGCGATGGCACCGAACGGCGAGGACTGGTGTTACTACACCTTCCCCAACGGCAAGCGCGTGCATACGACGTATTGGCGTTGCTGCAAGTCGTCCGGCGCGATGGCGGTGGAAGAGCTGCCGCAGGTCGCCTATGGCGTTGCCGCCGATGGTGGCCTGCGGGTGAACCTGTACGGCGCCGGTGAAGCCACGCTTCATCACGCGGAAGCCGGCAAGGTGGTGCTGCAGCAGCAGACCCGCTATCCATTCAATGGTGAGATCAGCCTGCGGGTGACGCCCGAGCACAGCGCCAGCTTCGGCATCGGCCTGCGCATCCCGGCCTGGGCCGAGGACGCCCGCATCCAGGTCAACGGCATCAACGTGCCGGTGCAGGTTGGCACGGATGGTTACGTGCAGCTGCAGCGCCAGTGGCAGGCCGGCGATCTGGTCAGCGTGAAGCTGCCGATGCAGCCGCAGCTGCACCGCGCAGCCAACATCAACGTGCAGGAATCGCGTGCACCGGACGGCTCGCCGGTGGCGCAGGAAGTGCTGCGCTGGGAATACGTTGGCTTGAGCTACGGCCCGCTGGTCTATGCCACCACGCTGATCGATGGCTTCAAGACCGATGAAACGGTGAAGCTGCCGGAAGGGGATCCCTCGCGCTGGCTGCAGGTAGGCCAGGACGAAGGTGAAGGCGCGCCGGTGACGATGCAGCTGGAATGCCGCGCGCCGCTGGTGTTCGAGCCGTATTACCGCTGTGGTGGCCGCGAGCACGACGTCTGGCGCCTGAGCTGGCTGTCGCTGGCCCCGCACTAAGCCTGTCACCGCTGACTGTCACCAGAAACTGTGAAGGCAGCGGTGGTTTTGAAGGCGATGACACCGCGATACCTGCTTTTTGTCCTCGCTGAAAATACCCGCACGATATGTTTCTTCCCATCCACCGGGAGGAAACTGCAATCAAGGATTCGAGTGCAGCCAATGTCAGCAAGCAACAACCCATCTCCGTTCGACATCGCCCAGCGTGATGGTGCCCGTGGCCCGCTCAGCGGCGTGCGCGTGCTGGACCTGAGCGCCTATATCGCCGGGCCGTACGGCTGCACCCTGCTGGCCGACCAGGGCGCGGAAGTGATCAAGGTGGAACCGCCGGTTGGCGACAACCTGCGCAAATACCCGTCCACGCTGGAGGCCGAGAGCCGCGCCTTCCTCGGCGTGAACCGCTCCAAGCGCGGCGTGGTGCTGGACCTGAAGGAAGCCGACCAGCGTGCAGTGCTGATGCGCCTGGTGCGCGAGGCCGACGTGCTGGTGCACAACTTCCGCCCCAGCGTGCCGGCCCGCCTGGGCATCGATTTCGACAGCCTGAACAAGATCAACCCGCGCCTGGTGTACTGCGCGGTCACCGGTTACGGCGAGGACGGTCCGCTCAAGGACAAGGCCGGCTACGACCAGGTGCTGCAGACCATGACCGGCATGTGCGCCATGCAGGGCAAGCCCGGCGGCGCGCCGGAAATCCTGTACGGCTCGGTGGTCGACTACTACGCCGCCGCGCTGGTCGCTGCCGGCGTGTCCTCGGCATTGTTCGAACGTGAACGCAGTGGCGAAGGCCAGTACGTGGGCGTGTCGCTGCTGCGCAGTGCGCTGACCATGCAGTCGGCACGGATGATCTGGGCCGAAGGCGAGCCCGAAGGCGTGGGCCGCGACATGCGCTCGGGCGGTGTTACCGGCATCCACCCGACCGCGCAGGGCCATCTCTACATCTCGGCCAACACGCCGCGCTTCTGGCAGGCGTTGTGCGACAAGATCGGCCTGCCGGCAATGGGCAGCGATCCGCGCTACGACACCGTGCGCAAGCGCGCCGAGCATTCCGACGAACTGCTGGCCAAGCTGCATGCAGCACTGGCTGCACGCAGTGCGCTGGAATGGGAAGCGCTGTTCGGCGAAGAAGTACCGTGCGCGGCCGCGCGCAAGGTCGAGGACATGTTCGAGCACCCGCAGGTGCTGGCCGAAGAAATGATCACCACGCTGCAGCACCCCCTGCTGGGCAGCTACCGCGGCATCACCCGTCCCATCGTGTTTGGTCGCACCCCCGGCCCGCAGCCATTCGCCGCGCCGACCTTCGACCAGGACACCGCCGCTGTCATCGCCGCCATCGATGATGGCGACACCCCCGCCTGATCCGGAGCACCTCATGAGCACTGCATCCAAGCTCGCGCAGCTGCGTGAACTGTCCGTCGTCGTCGCCGATACCGGCGATTACGACGCCATCAAGCGCCTGCGCCCGGTCGACTGCACCACCAACCCGACGCTGGTGAAGAAAGCCCTCGACCTGCCG
>NZ_JBXFWF010000010.1:0-81919 GCF_056854515.1 Stenotrophomonas sp. STEN063 | reverse complement strand
CCTCCCGTCACTGCGTTTGGGCGCTGCGCTTCGGTTCTTGGGTTTTCTCGGGCCCCGGCGGTTGCGGTCGCGGGTGGCCCCACTACCAATCCTCAGAACTCGAGCACCTCACCATCAGCTGGAACCCGCAGGCGATCCGCCAGCCCTGCGTCCCGCGCAGCCAGCAGCAACGCCTGCCGACTCACCGGGCAATGGCTCAACGCCTCCAGATGGTTGGCAACAACAACGCCGTCGGCAATGCGCGTAAACGCCAGCGCTTCATCCAGCCCCATGATGATCTCGCCGCCAAGATCAAAGCGCGCGCCGCCGGCAGGGACCACGCAGACATCCGGTTGCTGCCTGCGCACGAAATCTTCGATGGCAGGAGTAAGCACGGTGTCGCCAGACAGATACAGACGGGGTGCGCCGGGGATCTCAATCAGATAGCCCACACCATGCTCCATGAAGCGCCCGATCACACCGCGGCCATGCGTACAGCGCACAGTACGAATGCTTCCGCCCAGAAAAGGACTGGCGAGCTCATGCGCCTCGGGCAAGGTCTGCACGTTCAAACCGCGCGCCGCCAGATGTACGGCGTCGTGCGGCGTGCAGATCACCGGAATTCCCCGCTCACGTAGCCAGCGCTTGCCAGCACGGTCCAGGTGATCGAAGTGACCTTTCTGGCAGTGGGTAATCAAACAGTGGGTGATCGACTGCAGCGCATGCTCGGCTTCCGCTGGCAGATGCACCAGCGGGTTGCGCTGCATACCGGCAAGCAGGCGCAACGGCGGCAACACCGCCCTGTCGGCCAGCATCGGATCGACCAGGATTCGATGCGGGCCGATTTCGACAATGATCGTGGCATTGCGGAGCTGCTGGATTTTCATGGCTTGGCCGATAGAAAGAGGGCCCCATGGTGAGCCGACGGCGCCTGTTCGATAATGGCAGGAAACGCCATATTCCATTCAATTCCGGCCATGCCAAAGACCTGCCAGATCGGCCTCCTGCTCTATCCCGGCTGCATGCCTGCCGGCCTGCTTGGTTTTGCCGACCTGCTGCACGCAACCAATCGCCGCACAGGACAACCACTGTTCCAAACCCGCCTCGTCGGTTTGAAAGCCGGCCCAGTCAACTGCAGCCAAGGCCTGGAAATGCAGGCCCACGGCAGCGTCGATGACCCGCTACTCGATGCCGTGCTCGTCCCCGGGTTCTGGGCCGAATCCGCAGCCGAGGTGGAAGCCATGCTGCAGAACAACGCCGCACTGATACGGGCGCTTGCGCGGCTCCCCAAGCGCTCGCGGCTGTGGAGCTACTGCGTAGGCGTCAGCCTCGCTGCAGCCAGTGGGCGGCTGGACGGGCAAGCAGCCACCGCCACCTGGTGGCTGCTCGACACGCTGCGCCAGCGCCATCCGAAGATACGCTGGCAGGCAGAGAGCACCTGCATCCATGCAACGCGACACGCCACCGCAAGTGGCGTCAGCGGCTACCTGCCGATTGCGCAGCGTCTGATCGAACAGACAGTCAGCCCCGCCATCCTGCAGGATCTGGTCAAGCTGATGGTGCTGCCAAGGCCGGCGCAGACCCACGATGCCTTCCAGGCGCTGAGCGTCATCCAGCAATCCAGCACCTTGCTGCGCAAGCTGCATGCATCGGTTGAAGCATTGCCTGCAGATCAGCTGACCATGGACAGGCTTGCAGAACTACTGGGTATATCCAGCCGCACACTTGCGCGCAAGGTGAAGGATCAGACTGGCTGTGCCGCCGCAACGTACTCGCGCCGCATCAAGCTCGCCCAGGTCGCCGAGCGCCTGACGCTCACCACCGCACCGCTCTCAGCAATCAGCAACGAACTTGGCTTCAGCAGCGACTCGAACCTGCGGCGCATGTTCAAGGAGCTGACCCGGCTCACGCCCATGCAGTATCGGCAGCGATTCTCGCGTCAGTGATGCCAACGAGCCGAGCGTGGCTCGGCACTACATCGCATCGCGCATGACGGATGTTCTGCTCATCCTGTTGGTCGTTGGCGCAAGACAAAGGCGACCGTCAACGAGTAATCCGAACCCAACACGCAGCCCTCTTACTTCCTGCCGGCCGCGTTGTCGCGCCGGAACAGCTCCCACTCTTCGATCTGGGTGCCATCAGCCAGATGGCAGATGCCGTACTCGCCGCCTTCGTTGTTTTTCTTGATCTCGACCTTGCCGCCCTTCTTCACGCAATACTCCGAAGCTGGATTGGCCATGCCCACACGCGGCTGCGTAGCCTCTGTCTTCGCGTCATCTTTCGGCGCGCAGCCAGCGGCCGCAGCAGACAGCAGCAATGCAGAGGTACAAAGAACAATGGATTTCATGGGTGCTCTCCAGGGCGGCTGCCGTATTCTCGGCAGCAGACCAGCAAAAAATTGTGATGACGCTGCGGCCTCGCCACCAAACCGCGAGGGCGCCACATTCAGAGGCTCTCGCAAAAGCGTTGCACGCGCGTTTCGGCTCTTGCGAGACCGCCAGAGCCTTGGATTGCCAGACTGAGCCCTGCTCCAACAGTCCACCTGCACATCAACGCCACCGGCAGGATTGCGCGGTACCTGCCGGTTTGAATCCCATCTGGCAGCCGGTAAAATTCATCCTTTGGCGAAGGAGCAGAACATGCCCAAAGACACGCTGCTTCACGACATGCTGACCACCTTGGACAGGCTCATCACCGTCTTCTCCTCAGCCACCCCCGATGAGAAAGCCTGGCGCGAGGCGATCATCGAGATGCGCGAGATCCGCGCCTCATTGCCCGCATCTCCGCAATTGGAGAGATTCGTGGGCAAGCGCATCAGGCAGTCTCTCGATATTCGTGGCCTGAGCCTCACCAACGGCCCAGCCACGCGAGCGCTCCTCGGCCCTACCATCGTGACCAACCTGACGCTGGCCAGGCAAGTCCTGGAAGGCTACCTGGGCAAGCGCTGAGGATAGACGCGAGTTGCCATTCACTCATGGCGGCCCCTGATCTGATCGCAAATCAGCCACCCCGGTGAACATCACTGTATTAGGGCGGCGCTTCTACCGTTCTTCGGGATGTGATTGGATCAAGAGAACTTGAGCCGATGGGCACGCACCGTCATGGATCGAAGCTCCCCCCTGCTTGCAGTCCGCAGGGCAACCCTTTCTTCCAGCTGCTACGATCCGCCGCCCCACCCGACAGAGAAATCATCAATGTCCGACCTACCTGCTCTTCCCAGCCTCGCACTCGGACGCTATCGCCACTTCAAAGGCGGCGAGTACGAAGTCATCGGCCTCGCCCGGAGCAGCGAAACATTGGAAGCCCTGGTCCTCTACAAGCCCTTGTACGGCGACCTGGGCGTGTGGGCCCGACCCTATGCGATGTTCGTGGAACAGGTGACTGTCGAAGGTGTCTCCCAGCCAAGGTTTGCCTACCAAGGCTGATACCTGCGTAGCAGACGCCAGCAGCACTCTCGCCGCCGCGGCCGGCTGATGGCCTTACCGGCAGGACAACCAGCTCAGAAGACCGACCATCGCCAAAACCCAGAGCGCTGTCTTCACCGTTCCTTCGATCATGTTGCCGCCGAAGAGAAATTCCAGAACGCGCCACAGGGCGGATGGCTTACCGGGATAGTTCATTGCAGCCTCATTACGTCAGACGTTGGGCGATCGAGCACGGCCGCCCTTTGGGGCTGTGATCCTAAACTCCGCCGGGCAGCATTGCACCGTCTTGACGTACCCCAGCAGGGTCTGAGCAAAGTGAGGTGCTGCAAGAACAAACAAGCAACGTAGTCCCAAGTCCGAAGACAGCAGCCGCTACCGATGCCCCCACTTCTTGAAGGCAATCTCTGCCGTCTCAGCTCGCAATCTGCGCTCATTCCGCCGTGCCCATTCTTCGCATCCCGCCCTGCCGGTCTCGTAGCTCCGGCAGTTGCGTGGCGGATGCAGCACTGCTCCGCCAGGTGGAGGCAGGTGGTAAGCGAGGTTGACGAACCACGATCCGTCCAGCCGCTCGACCAACCGGGATACTGCGATTTCGTTGACGTAGATCGCCGTCAGTTGGCTCTCGAAGTCTGCGACCTTCGCCCATTTGAAGTTCTGTGGAAGCATGGCCCAGCGTGGCGCCGGGGCGTCTCAGAAGCTGGGATTCGGGGCCGACTGACGACATCAAAGTGCCTCAGCCAAGCGGCGTCGACTTGAATGATCAGTCAGCCCTGAACTCATCCGGCCAGAGTGGCTCTCGCTCGATCGGGTGGTTGATCTGAATGCGGGGCGCCTCGATGGCGGAGCCCTGCCCGACTGGAACTGGGATTGGGACTGATCTTTCAGTAAGTGTGTACGCCGAAAGAGAGAACTGGCGAAGGACTCCTTTGCACTTGTCACCCCATAACGAGTAACCCGAGCTGAGGTCGAACCTGATGGGTAGCGAGTACAGGCCATTCTGATCAGTGAGTGTCAAAGCGGGCCCGTAAGCTCGCGAATTCTGCAGCCAAGAGGCCCCCACCATTGCGCCAGGTAATGGCGCACCACTGGCGTCGACGACCGAGCCGGAAATCACATAGAAGCGAGCCTTGCATTTCGCCAGCCCCTCTGGAACAGCCACTACAAACAGGAGGAATACCAGAAGTACTCGCATAGGACTAAACACCCAATGACCAGATCCTTGGTCCGGCTATACCGTGCATGCCGGTTGTCCGCACCACGTCATATCGTAGCCCGCTCCAAGGGTTGCGGGTTCCAGCGAAGAAGGTGACAGATCACCGATAGCTGCACGTCATACCCGCATCCAGACATGACCCAGCCATAGGCATCCTTGCTCATCCCGCAGCCACCTCAGCCGGCTCCTTCGCCTTGCTGGGATAGGTGAGCAGATAGAGCAGCACCAGGATGCCACCAACCGGCGCCAGACTGATCAGCTGCCACCACGGGTTGAAACCAGCGTCGCGCAGGCGCCGGGTACAGGCCGCGATCCAAGGTAGCAGTACCAGCAGCGAGGCGATTTCCAGCGCCCATTGGCCAATGGCTTCAGCGAAAAGCTGGGCGAAGGCAAGCACCATCGCCACAGCAAGGGCGAACCACCAGAAGTCCGCCCGCGGGGTGGTGCCGGTGAACTCCAGGCCGCGCAGCACGCCGTCGCGCATCGCCTCCAGCGCAGGCTGACTGGGGGACGGATTGCCCGTCAGCAGGCTTTCGGCAGGCACCTCGAAGACGGCAGCCAGTGCCCGCAAGGATTCCGTCGAGATCTTCGCGCCTGACTCAAGGCGCTGGATGGTCCTCAGGTTCAAACCGCTCAGATTGGCCAACTGCTCCTGCGACCATTGCCGGCCAGTGCGGAGCTCGCGAAGTCGGGCGCTGTTGATGTGCATGAAAGACCCCTTGAATCAGTTGTTTGGCTTACCGACATCATCCTGCCCTTCCCGGTTCTGGGTACCGACATCAGCCCGACACGGGCAGGACACGAACCCGACCTGGCACTGGCGGCCCCTGGCCTGGCCCGAGCATAGCGCCCTGCGAGCCTGTGATTCGTGTGTTGTGGGTTCATCCTGAGGGCAGCCCGCAACGGGTGGATTGGAGGCCGGAGAAGGCCAATCGCCGTTCCACGGTATTCAGTCCGCGCGACGACTGGGCACCATCCCGGCACGCCCAAAGCGCCGCGACAAGCAGTCAGCACCGCTGTTTCATTGCCGAAGCAGCAAGCACCTGGTAACAAAACGAAAAAGGGCTCGCGACATAAGCCGCAAGCCCTTCATCCAAAGCGAGTAATTGGTCGGGACGGCCGGATTTGAACCGACGACCCTCTGCCCCCCAGGCAGATGCGCTACCAGGCTGCGCTACGCCCCGATCGTTACTGCTTTCGCCTTGCGGCGAGCCGGTGATTATACCGGTTTTCACACAAAAAAGTTCAGCGACGGAGCAGTTGCAGTACTTCTTCCAGCTCCATGCGCACCTGCTTGATGATCTGGTTGCTCAGCGCCGACTCTTCGCGGGCACCCTCGCCTTCCAGTCGCAGGCGGGCGCCACCGATGGTGTAGCCCTGTTCGTACAGCAGCCCGCGGATCTGCCGGACCATCAGCACGTCGTGGCGCTGATAGTAGCGGCGGTTGCCACGGCGCTTGGCCGGCTCAAGGCTGGGAAACTCGGTTTCCCAGTAGCGCAGCACGTGCGGCTTTACGTCGCACAGCTCGCTCACTTCACCAATGGTGAAGTAGCGCTTGGCCGGAATCGGCGGAAGTTCGCGGTTACTGCCCGGATCCAGCATATGCCTCCACCCGCTCCTTGAGCTTCTGGCCCGGACGGAAGGTGACTACCGTACGGGCGGAAATCGGAATTTCCTCGCCGGTCTTGGGGTTGCGACCCGGGCGCTGGTTCTTGCGCCGCAGATCGAAATTGCCGAAGCCCGACAGCTTCACTTGACGTCCCTGTTCCAACGCATCGCGCAACACATCGAAAAACGCGTCGACAAATTCCTTGGCCTCACGCTTGTTCAGACCAACTTCGTCGAACAACCGATCCGCCA
Organism: Stenotrophomonas sp. STEN063; assembly: GCF_056854515.1. Taxonomy (NCBI): domain Bacteria; kingdom Pseudomonadati; phylum Pseudomonadota; class Gammaproteobacteria; order Lysobacterales; family Lysobacteraceae; genus Stenotrophomonas; species Stenotrophomonas sp. STEN063. The sequence goes on along the minus strand of NZ_JBXFWF010000010.1, from coordinate 75,442 downwards.
TCTCCGCCTTGGTCAATGCCATGCCTGCTCCCTGTATGCCGCCTCAGCCACGGATCTTTGCGCCGTGCCCGCGATCAATCGCCGCCACCACCTCGGTGACTACGGCTTCCACGTCGCGGTCCGTCAATGTGCGCGACTTGTCCTGCAAAATCAAGCCCATAGCCAAACTCTTGAAGCCCGGCTCGACGCCCTGGCCAACATAACGGTCAAACAGCGCCACTTCGCGCAGCAGTTCGCCACTGGCAGCACGGATGGTGGCCGACAGCTCAGCCCAGCTGACCGATTCAGCTACGACCACCGCCAGATCACGACGCACGGCCGGGAAGCGCGACAACTCGCTCGAACGCGGCAGCGAACGCGCAGCCAGCGGGGCCAAATCCAGCTCGAAAGCATAGACATCGGCATCCACGTCCATCGCCTTGGTCAGCCGCGGGTGCAGCTGGCCAATCCAGCCGATGCACTCGCCATCACGCCAGATGTCCGCCGAACGGGCCGGGTGCGCATACGGGCGCTGCGAGGCACGGAATTCCAGCGTGGCGCCGGAGGCCGCAGCCAGCGATTCCAGATCACCCTTGAGGTCGTGGAAATCAACCTTGCGCGCCTTCTCGCCCCACTGCAGGGTGGCAGCGTCCCCGCACACTGCAGCTGCAATGCGAACGGTTTCCTTGGGCGCGGGCTTGCCCTCACCGGCCTGCGCGGCAAACACGCGGCCAATCTCGAACAGGCGCACGCGGCCAGCCTGACGGGCGACGTTGCGGCCCAGCGTTGCCACCAGACCCGGCAGCAGCAGCGGGCGCATCACCGCCAGCTCGGCCGACAGCGGGTTGGCCAGCGCAACCAGACCTTCATCCAACTGCCACTGCTTCAACAGCTCGGCATCGACGAAGGCGAAATTGATGGTTTCCAGCATTTCGCGGGCCACCAGCTGGCGGCGCACACTGAGGTCATCCAGACGGGTTTCGCTGGGCATCGCGATGCGTGCAGCGCCGCCCGGCAAGGTGGTCGGGATCGACTCATAGCCGTGGATGCGGGCCAGCTCCTCGATCAGGTCTTCTTCGATGGCGATGTCGAAACGACGGCTCGGGCCGGTAACGTTCCACCCCTCGGCCACGGCCTCGACCTGCATGCCAAGCGCGCGCAGGATGCGCTCGACTTCGGTGTCTTCAATCTGGATGCCAAGCACACGCAGGATACGGGCGCGACGCAGCAGGATCTTGGCGGCAACTGGCAGATCGGCGTCGCGCACGGCTTCCGTCACCGGCGCCGGCGTACCGCCAGCCAAGTCCAAGACCAGCTTGGTGGCGTACTCGATTGCGGTGCGCGGCAGCTGCGGATCGACGCCACGCTCGAAGCGGTGACCGGCATCGGTGTGCAGGCCCAGCTTGCGGCCACGGCCCATGATCGCCGCCGGGGCGAAGTGCGCAGCCTCCAGGAACACCTTGCTGGTCGCATCGGTGACGCGGGTATCGAAGCCGCCCATCAGGCCAGCCAGGCCGACCGGACGGTCGGCATCGGTGACCACCAGGAAGCTGTCGTCCAACGCGGCGTCGCGGCCATCGAGCAGCTTGAGGCTTTCACCAGCACGCGAGCGGCGCACGGCAATTTGCCCCTTCAGCGTATCCAGGTCGTAGGCATGCATCGGCTGGCCGAGTTCCAGCATCACGTACTGGGTGATATCGACCAGCAGCGACACTGGGCGCACGCCACTACGGCGCAGGCGCTCGGCCATCCACAGCGGCGTGGTCGCGGCGGCATTGACGCCCTCGATCACGCGGCCGAGGTAACGCGGCGCTTCGGCAGCGGCATCGAGCTGGATCGAAAGTTCACGCGTGCCGACGGCCGGCACCGCGTCGGCAGCAAACGGATTCACTTCGCTGCGGGTAGCGGCTGCCACGTCGAAGGCGATGCCGCGTACGCTGAAGCAGTCAGCGCGGTTCGGGGTGAGTTTGATCTCGATGCTGGCATCCGGCAGGCCGAGATAATCAACCAGCGTGGTGCCGACCGGTGCGTCGTCCGGAAGTTCCAGCAGGCCGGAGGCATCGTTGTCCAGGCCCAGCTCCTTGGCCGAACACAGCATGCCGTTGGATTCCACGCCACGCAGCTTGGCCGGTTTGATCTTCAATTCACCGATCTGCGCGCCAACCATGGCCAGCGGCGCGACCAGACCCGGGCGCGCATTCGGCGCACCGCAGACGATCTGCAGCAGCTCGGCCTGGCCTGCATCGACCTTGCAGATCTGCAGACGATCGGCTTCCGGATGGCGGGTAGCCTCGACGATGCGCGCGACCACCACATTGTCCAGGCCTGCGCCCAGCGCAGTGACTTCTTCGACCTCCAGACCGATGGCAGTCAGCACGGCGCTGAGTTCGTCGCGCGATGCGGTGGTCGGTACGTGGCTGCGCAGCCAGCTTTCAGAGAATTTCATGTGTCTACCTTGATGGGAGGCGCGCCTCCCGTTGCGGTTTTTTGTTGATACCCGGCGCTTTGCGCCTTGGGGCTGATCAACGTTTAGAAGCTGCCGAGCATCGCTCGGCACTACACAGTTCGCCTTTAGGCGAACTGCTTGAGGAAGCGGACGTCGTTTTCGAAGAAGGCGCGCAGGTCGTTGACGCCGTAACGCAGCATCGCGAAACGCTCAACGCCCAGGCCGAAAGCGAAGCCGGTGTAGCGCTCCGGATCGATGCCAACAGACTTCAACACGTTCGGGTGGACCATGCCGCAACCCAGCACTTCCAGCCAGCGGGTGCTGCCATCGGGCTGCTGCCAGGCGATGTCCACTTCCGCACCCGGCTCCACGAACGGGAAGTAGCTCGGGCGGAAACGCATCTCGAAATCGCGCTCGAAGAACGCACGCACGAACTCGGACAAGGTGCCCTTGAGGTCGGCGAAGTTGGAGTGCTCGTCCACCAGCAGGCCTTCGACCTGATGGAACATCGGCGAGTGGGTCTGGTCGCTGTCGCTGCGGTACACCTTGCCGGCCGCGATCATGCGCAGCGGCGGCTTGTGGTCGCCCATGTAGCGCACCTGCACACCAGAGGTATGCGTGCGCAGCAGGCGGCCGTCGCCGAAGTAGAAGGTGTCATGCATGGCGCGCGCCGGGTGGTGCGGCGGGAAGTTCAGCGCCTCGAAGTTATGCCAGTCGTCTTCGATTTCCGGGCCTTCGGACAGTTCATAACCGAGGCGGGCGAAGATTTCGGTGATGCGCTCCAGGGTGCGCGTGACCGGATGCAGACCGCCGCGTTCGCCATGACGGCCCGGCAAGGTGACATCGATGCTTTCAGAGGCCAGGCGTGCATCCAGCGCGGCGTTTTCCAGCAGCGTCTTGCGCTCACCCAACGCGGAGGACACGGCGTCGCGCGCGATATTGATCGCCTCGCCTGCTGCCTTGCGCTCGTCGGCCGGCAAGGCGCCAAGCTGCTTGAGCTGTGCGGTGATGCTGCCGCTCTTGCCCAACAGCGAAACACGCAGGTTTTCCAGCGTTTCCGGGCTCTGCGCCGCGGCCACATCGGCCAGCGCCTGCGCGGTCAAGGATTGGATGTCACTCATGGGATCGACGAAACCTCTGGCCGGCTTGCCTACGCGGTACGCGCCGGGCCGACCCCCGTCGCCACCAGTGGCTGACCGCCGCGCAACCATCGGCAGCGGCAACCAGCACAAAAAAGAATGGGGAAGGACTTGCGCCCTTCCCCATGCATTGTCTCACCACAGCCGCTGCGCGTGAACGCTACAACTGCTGCAGGAAGAACTTATGCCGCCAGTGCGCCCTTGGCCTTTTCTGCCAGAGCGGCAAAACCGGCTGCGTCGTGCACGGCGATATCAGCCAGAACCTTACGGTCCAGGGTGATACCAGCCTTCAGCAGGCCGTTCATGAAACGGCTGTAGCTCAGGCCGTTGATGCGGGCAGCCGCATTGATGCGGGTGATCCACAGCGAACGGAAATTGCGCTTCTTCTGCTTACGGCCAATGTAGGCGTACTGCTGTGCCTTGATGACTGCCTGCTTGGCAACGCGGAAGACCTTGCGACGGGCGTTGTAATAGCCCTTGGCGAGATCCAATACTTTCTTGTGGCGGCGGCGCGCCTGCACACCACGCTTTACTCGTGCCATGGTTCAGTCCTCAGAGGTAGGGAAGCATACGGTCCAGACGGCCTGCGTCTTCTGCGCGGACGTGATTCGTCTGACGCAGGTTACGCTTCCGCTTGGTCGCTTTCTTCGTGAGGATGTGGCTACGGTTGGCGTGACCGCACTTGTACTTGCCGGAGGCGGTCTTGCGGAAACGCTTGGCCGCCGCCCGGTTGGTCTTGATCTTGGGCATTGCTATGTCCTTGATGGTCTCTTTACTGACTGGGCGGTGGGCTGACCCACACTTTCCATCCTTGCCCTTGTCTGTCAAAAGCCCGCGCTCCCACTGGAGGCAGGCAGGTCCTGGGGGTGAAGCAAACAACAAACCCGGCGAACCGGGCCGCCCATTATGCCTTGTGCACCAGCCACTTGCAAACCGCAAGCGGGCTGGCACTCAAATTGGCTGAACAGGCATGCAAACAGGGAGGTAGCCGAAACCCCTCCCTGTTCAGCAAAGCAGCAGGCCCGTGGGCCGGCGGCTTACTTCTTCTTCGGCGCGATCATCATGACCATCTGCCGGCCTTCCAGGCGCGGACGGGACTCGATCACGATTTCCTCACCCAGATCAGCCTCGATCCGGTTGGCCATCTCGCGACCCAGTTCCTGATGGCTCATTTCGCGGCCACGGAAGCGGATGTTGACCTTGATCTTGTCGCCGTCCTCGAGGAAACGACGCATGTTGCGCAGCTTGATCTGGTAGTCGCCCTCGTCCGTAACCGGACGGAACTTCACTTCCTTGATCTCGACCTGCTTGGTCTTCTTCTTGGCCTCGTTGGCCTTCTTCTGCATCTCGAACTTGAACTTGCCGAAGTCCATGATCTTGCAGACAGGCGGATCGGCCTGGGGCTGGATTTCAACCAGGTCCAGGCCTTCATCTTCGGCCATGGACAGCGCTTCGTCGCGCGACAACACGCCAATCATTTCACCGTCACTGCCGATCACGCGTACGCGCGGCACCCGGATTTCCTGATTACGGCGGTTCTGTTTGTTGTCAGGGATACTGATATTGCAATCTCCAAGTGGATTAGTACCGGCCCTGCGGAGTGTCCGCCGGGGCCGGGGCCCTACTTACTTCAATGCTTCAATTCTGCCCGCAGCCGCTCGACGAAGGCCTGAACCGACATCGAACCAAGGTCTTCACCTGACCGCGTGCGTACCGCCACGGCCCCGTTCTCCTTCTCGCGGTCGCCCACGACCAGCAGGTACGGTACGCGCTGCAGCGTATGCTCGCGAATCTTATAGCCGATCTTCTCGTTGCGCAAATCGGCGTCAACCCGGAAGCCTTGATTTGCAAGGCTTTTGCGAACTTCGTCGACGTAATCGGCCTGGGCGTCGGTGATATTGGCCACCACCACCTGCACCGGCGCCAGCCAGGTCGGGAACGCACCGGCGTGCTGCTCGATCAGAATGCCCAGGAAACGCTCCATCGAGCCCACGATCGCACGGTGCAGCATCACCGGATGGCGCTTCTGGCTGTTCTCGTCCACGTATTCAGCACCGAGGCGACCCGGCATCATGAAGTCGACCTGCATGGTACCCAGCTGCCAGGTACGGCCGATGGCGTCCTTCAGGTGGTACTCGATCTTCGGGCCGTAGAAGGCGCCCTCGCCCGGCAGCTCCTGCCATTCGACGCCACAGCTGGACAGCGCGGTGCGCAGCGCGCCCTCGGCCTTGTCCCAGGTCTCGTCATCGCCCAGGCGCGATTCCGGACGCAGCGCGATCTTGATCTGGATTTCCTCGAAACCGAACGCCTTGTACACCGCCAGCGCCTGCTGGTGGAAGGCCGTCACTTCGGCCTCGACCTGGCTTTCGGTGCAGAAGATGTGGCCATCGTCCTGGGTGAAACCGCGCACGCGGAGGATGCCGTGCAGCGCGCCGGACGGCTCGTTGCGATGGCAGGCACCGAACTCGCCGTAGCGGATCGGCAAGTCGCGGTAGCTGTGCAGACCCTGATTGAACAGCTGCACGTGGCCCGGGCAGTTCATCGGCTTCAGCGCATAGGTGCGCTTCTCCGATTCGGTGAAGAACATGTTGTCCTGGTAGTTGTCCCAGTGACCGGACTTCTTCCACAGGCTCACGTCCAGGATCTGCGGGCAACGCACTTCGCCGTAACCACTCTGGCGATAAACATTGCGCATGTACTGCTCGACGACCTGCCAGATCGACCAGCCCTTCGGATGCCAGAACACCAGGCCCGGCGCCTCTTCCTGCAGATGGAACAGGTCCTGCTGCTTGCCGATGCGGCGGTGGTCGCGCATTTCAGCTTCTTCGATGCGCTTGATATAGGCCTCAAGCTGCTTCTTGTCGGCCCAGGCGGTGCCGTAGATACGCTGCAACTGCTCGTTCTTGGCATCGCCGCGCCAGTACGCACCGGAGATGCGCATCAGCTTGAAGGACTTCAGGAAGCGCGTGTTCGGCACGTGCGGGCCGCGGCACATGTCCACGTATTCCTGGTGGTAGTACATGCCCATCGCGGTGATGTCGTCGGACATGTCTTCGATCAGGCGCAGCTTGTAGTCCTCGCCACGCGCCTTGAAGATTTCGACCACTTCCGCGCGCGGCGTGACCTTCTTGATCACGTCATAGTCCTGCGCGATCAGCTCGCCCATGCGCTTCTCGATCGCCGCCATGTCTTCCGGCGTGAACGGGCGCTCGTTGTAGATGTCGTAGTAGAAGCCTTCGGCAATGACCGGACCGATCACCATCTTGGCTTCCGGGTACAACTGCTTCACGGCATGACCGACCAGGTGGGCGCAGGAGTGGCGGATGATTTCCACACCCTCCTCGTCCTTGGCGGTGATGATGCGCAGCGAAGCGTCGTGATCGATCACGTCGCTGGCATCGACCTGCACGCCGTCCACGGCGCCGGCAATGGTGGCCTTGGCCAGGCCCGCACCAATGGACTGGGCAACGTCCATGACGCTGACCGGGTTTTCGAACTGACGGACGCTGCCGTCTGGGAGAGTGATGTTGATCATGGGATTCACCAAAGGTCACGACCCGCCGAGCGGGTTGGAAACAACGCCAACAGGCGCTGCCTCAAGGGAGTTTCATGGGGTTTCGGGCAATAAAAAAGCGCCACGACGGCGCCTGCATCAGGGCGGTGGCGGGAGATCAGCAGTGGGCGATGGTAGTGCTCATGTCACACGCTCGGCCGGCGCTTGGCGCGGGCCACCTCGATTGCCGAAGGGGTTGTTGGGGAAGATAGTAAACCAATCGGGGCAAACCTGCTCTGGGGACTTTCCGCGCCACACGCCACCCCCAGCGCCAGAAGCCTGAACCCCAGCCTCCGCAGCCGGACTTCAGCAGAATCAAGGCGCCCCAGTCTCGCGCCGGCCAAGCAACCCGGGACCGCCCGAAAGCCCGGCAAGACCCGTAAAACCGGCAATTACGGGAAGGCCCCGATGGCCTCCTGCGGCCAGTAACCGACGGTCCAGCCAACCGCCCCCTCGAAACGGCCGCACACCCACGGATCCTCAATGCCCAGCCACACCCAGCTGCCACCGTGCCCCACCAAAAACCGGAAGATTCCTGCTCACGCAGTGAATGCCGCCACCACCGGCAGCAATCGGGTCGATATTGAGCTGGACGATCTCGCGCCCCGGATAGAGCGACTTCAGCAGATCCCTGCAGCGCGCATCTGCCTCGGCATCACCGAACTCGGGAGCGATGACCGCACCATTGATTGGCAGGAAATTGATGTAACCCGCCGCATAGTCGGCTTCGCGCGTGTACACGTTGTCGCGCGGTGCCTGCGGTGGCGACAGCATATGCACCTGCAATCGTCGCCCGGCCGCATCGGTGGCTGCCTCCAGAATCTCCAGATGACGGCGGGTAACCGCGAAATCATAGGACTCAGGGTCGTTGTCGAGATTGGCAATGACCACACCTGGCGAGGCAAAACGGGCATAGAAATCAACATGGGCATCGGTGATGTCGCGCCCCTTGATTCCCGGCAACCAGATGATCTTGCGCAAGCCCAGCACCGACTTCAGTTCAGCCTCGACCTGCCCCCTGCTCATGCCCGGATTGCGGTTGCCGTTGACCCAGCAACTCTCGGTGATGATCGCCGTGCCATCACCATCCACCTCGATACCACCGCCTTCGCCGATGAGGCGACTGCGTATGTAGCGTGCCTGCAGATCACCACTCAAGATCTTCGCCACAGCGGTATCGGCCGCAAAAGCCTGCTTGCGCCCCCAGCCATTGAAGTTGAAATCAACCAATGCGAGCTGCGCATCAGGCCCAAGCACGAAACAACCGCCGTAATCGCGCACCCAGATGTCATCGAGCGGCATCGGCATATAGCGGATGTTGGCAGTGCCGCAGGCACGCCTGGCCTCAGCCTCCTGCGCCTGGCGGCACAGAATGGTGACAGGCTGATAGCGGGCTATCGTCCTGGCAAGCAGCGCAACCGTCCGGTTCACCGGGCCAGCCCAATCACGCCAGACCGCCCTGGATGCGGCATAGGCGAGAAATACACGCTCCTGCGACGCCTCCTCCGCAGGCACGCGCCATTGCGGCTCGGCCATTGCCACCAGCGGCGCAGACATGCCGATCTTCACAGATGCCGCCGCACCGACACCAACAGAAAGCTGGGCAAGAAACTGCCTACGACTGGACATCACGCCACCTCAACGAATATTCAACAGGGCAACCAGCCAGCCCACGGGACGTGGCCAACGGATAGCAGCGCACGCAGCACCCGGCCACCGCCAACACCAGAGAAACTCGCAGCATCAGGCGAACAGATACTCCCGTGCAACGGATGAAGGTGCTGTCGCGACAGGCGTAGCGAGGGACTCACACACGGCATCGCCCAGCACGCAATCCAGCGCACTGCGAGACGCGCAGGAAGAGTGACCACAAGGGACTCTGCTGAACCAAGAGATACCCGGATCTGCCGGGGTCGACGGGATGCGAATGCGAGGCCAGAACGCCTGATTCGCTCGTCACGTGAATCCACCGAAACCGTCGCTGCCGCGTGGTTTCAAGTGGTGGGCGGTACAGGGTTCGAACCTGTGACCCCTACCATGTCAAGGTAGTGCTCTACCGCTGAGCTAACCGCCCGTTTGAAGCCTTTCCACGTCACAAGGGCCGAATCAGCCGTACTGCAACGCATAACATCACCTGGAAACAAAAAACCCGGCCGGCGCCGGGCTTTCGTGGCCACTTCGCGAGGAAGTGGTGGGCGGTACAGGGTTCGAACCTGTGACCCCTACCATGTCAAGGTAGTGCTCTACCGCTGAGCTAACCGCCCTTCTCAACAACAATTAAGCGTTGCGAGGGCGCGTATCTTAACCCTGCTCTTCACGAAGAACAACCGTTTTCTGGAAATATTTCACACCGGGCCGCCTCAGCCCAGATTGGCTTCCTTCAGGCGATGGATCTGGTCGCGGATACGCGCGGCATCCTCGAACTCCAGGTCGCGGGCGTGCTGGTACATGGTCTGCTCCAGCTCCTTGAGGCGTGCAGCCAGCTTGGCCGGCTCCAGCGGCAGGTAATCTGCCTCGGGCTCAGCTACGCGCCGGCCCTTGCCCTTCGCACTGGACTTGGGCGAGCTTTCCTCATGCGCACCTTCCAGGATGTCGACGATGGGCCGCATCACCGACTGCGGCACGATGCCGTGCGCCTCGTTGTACTCCACCTGCTTCTGCCGACGACGGTCGGTCTCGTCGATCGCCGCCTGCATCGAACGGGTGATCTTGTCGGCGTACAGGATCGCCTTGCCGCGCACATTGCGCGCCGCACGACCGATGGTCTGGATCAGCGAGCCGGTTGAACGCAGGAAGCCTTCCTTGTCGGCATCGAGGATCGCGACCAGCGACACCTCAGGCATATCCAGGCCTTCGCGCAGCAGGTTGATGCCGACCAGCACGTCGAATTTGCCCAGGCGCAGATCGCGGATGATTTCCACGCGTTCGACCGTATCCACGTCCGAGTGCAGGTAGCGCACGCGGATGCCGTGTTCACCCAGGTACTCGGTGAGGTTTTCGGCCATGCGCTTGGTCAAGGTGGTGACCAGCACGCGGTCGCCCATCTTGATGCGCTCAGTCGCCTGCGACATCAGATCATCGACCTGGGTGCCAACCGGGCGGATCTCCACCTGCGGATCGATCAGGCCGGTCGGACGCACCACCAGCTCGGTGATGTCATCGCCCGACTCGCGAAGTTCGTACGGACCAGGCGTCGCCGACACATAGATGGCGCGCGGAGAACGCGCCTCCCACTCTTCGAAGCGCAGCGGACGGTTGTCCAACGCTGAAGGCAGGCGGAAGCCGAATTCGACCAGCGTTTCCTTGCGCGAACGATCGCCCTTGTACATGGCACCGATCTGCGGAATGGTCACGTGCGATTCGTCGATGACCAGCAATGCATCCGGCGGCAGGTAATCGAACAGGGTCGGCGGCGGATCGCCAGCTGCCTTGCCGGTAAGGTGTCGCGAGTAGTTCTCGATGCCGTTGCAATAGCCAACCTCGGCCATCATCTCCAGGTCGTACTGGGTGCGCTGCGCCAGGCGCTGCGCTTCGACCAGCTTGTTCTGTGCGTACAACTGCTCCAACCGCTCCTTCAGCTCGACCTTGATGGTCTCGACTGCCGCCAGCACACGCTCACGCGTGGTCGCGTAATGGGTCTTCGGATAGATTGTGTAGCGCTGCATCTTGCGCAGGCTTTCGCCGGTCAACGGGTCGAACATGCTCAGCTGCTCGATGTCACCATCGAACAACTCGATGCGCAGCGCCTCGCTGTCCAGCTCGGCCGGGAATACATCGATCACCTCACCGCGAACACGGAAGGTGCCGCGCTGCAGCTCATACTCGTTGCGGGTGTACTGAAGCTGGGTCAGGTGCTTGATCAGGTCACGCTGGTCGATGCGCTCGCCCTTGGACAGGATCAGGCGCAGCGACAGATAGTCTTCCGGCGCACCGAGGCCATAGATGGCCGACACCGTCGCCACCACGATCGCATCCGGCCGCGACAGCAAGGTCTTGGTCGCTGCCAGGCGCATCTGCTCGATGTGCTCGTTGATCGAGCTGTCCTTTTCGATGAAGGTGTCCGACGACGGCACATAGGCCTCGGGCTGGTAGTAATCGTAGTAGCTGACGAAGTACTCCACCGCGTTGTTCGGGAAGAACGCCTTGAACTCGCCATACAACTGCGCCGCCAGCGTCTTGTTCGGCGCCATCACCAGGGTCGGGCGCTGCACCTGCTGCACCACATTGGCAATGGTGTAGGTCTTGCCGGAGCCGGTCACACCCAGCAGGGTCTGCTTGGCGATACCGGCCTCGAAGTTGGCCACCAGCTCTTCGATGGCGGCCGGCTGGTCGCCGGCTGGCGAATACGGCGATACGAGCTGGAAGCTGTCTGACATGGCGAGTTGGACCTGCGTGGACTACCCAGTATAGCCAGCCCCGAGATGACAGCGCGGCAAGGGCTAACCCCATGTTCAGCCACCCTCTCCAGCGACACCGCCACTGCAAGGCTTTGGCGAGCATCGCTGTTCCCAGCCCGGATACCCGGCCCATGCCAGCCTCCCGCCCAGACCGCCGGCACCATCCAGTTTCGCGCCAATACGGCGTCAGCATGGTCGAACTACTCGTCTGCATCTGCGTGGCCGCGACACTTGCCGGGGTGGCGGCCCCACAATTTGCATCCATGATCGAGCGCAATCGCGCGGTCGCCGCCAGCAACGCCGTGATGGCGCAACTCTACCTGGCCAGGACAACAGCAGTGAGCCGACGCACCGCAACCGTGCTCTGCCCATCCAGCAATGGCGTTCACTGCAGCAATGGCACCGACTGGTCGAAGGACTGGCTGATGTTTCTAGATCGCGACGGCAACGGCCGCCCCGACGCACCGACCGACATCATCCGCGCCGACCCACAACCAGTCCCTGGCCTGCAACTATTCAGCACCATCGGCAGAACCCGCATCCGTTATCTCGCAGACGGCCGCAGCAGCGGTTCAAACCTCACGCTATCCATCTGCAGCGAGAGCGGCGCCCCGCTCAGCAAAGTGGTAATCAACAACGCGGGGCGCGCACGCAGCCAGCGTGGCGGCAATGTCGACAGGTGCAGCAAGTAGCCCGAAGGTGTTGCAACAATCTTCAGGGCTAAGTAGAATGCGCCTCCCCGCCCGAATAGCTCAGCCGGTTAGAGCACTTGACTGTTAATCAGGGGGTCGTTGGTTCGAGTCCAACTTCGGGCGCCAGATATCAAGGCCTGCGAGCAATCGCAGGCCTTTTCTGTATGTGGCACCAGTTCGCCATCGAACAAAGCACGCTTCAATAAAACAATGCCGGGCAGAGCCCGGCATTGCTGAAGAACCTCAATCTTCCGGTCAACTCAGAAACACTTGGCAGCACCGGTGGAGCCAGCACTTCCCGTCACGCCACGAACTCCTGCCTGGTCAAGGCTGAGCTCTCCACACAACGTGTCCTTCGTGGCCTGCGAACCCTTGGGGGTAGCAACCAAGCTGAAACTGCCAGCAGCGGCATTGCCTGACAAGCCGATCGTATAGTGGTCAGCAAGCTCCTGATCACAGCCAGTTGCCGGCGGTACCGCGCCCGAATAACCCGCCGCCGGATGCGAGGTGTAATAGCGCTCCATGAACTGCGCCTTCTCCAACATGCACCCCGCAGCAGCAACGCGCCGCGACTTGACCACATGCTCGATATAGCTGGGATAGGCAACCGCGGCCAATATGCCGATGATCGCCACCGCGATCATCAGCTCGATCAGCGTGAAACCCTTCTGATTGGACATTTTCATTTCCCCATTCACTCCGGCAGGATCTCGCGCCAACTGATGCGACTCGGCAGGCCACCGGTAGGCGGGTTGATCGCATCACTCTTGGTGCCGCTACTCAGCTCACTTGGCCCAGTACCAGTACCCACGGTCACCAGCGTATCGGTGAGATTGACTTCGGTCGGCATGCCGCCCTTCACTCCCACGGAGCCGATCACACCAGTGTTGCCGTCCTTGTCAGTCAAACCCGTTGGATCAGCGAAATAGCCGCCGCTCTTGGGGCTGGTACCGGTAAACAGATTGATGGCGTTGACGAAGCCCTTTCCGCTCGCGCCACTGCAATCCACGCCAGTCGCAGGGATCACCGAGGTCAGATACATCGCCGAGCCATAGATCGTCGGCCCACTGGTCACCCGCTCGGGAACCGGCAGATCGATGTACCACCCCTGCTTGCCGCCACTCAGTACCGAGTAGGACTCAAAGCCACGCGCATCCTGGCCGTCCTTGGTCTTGCCGGAGAACGGAATGGTCCGTCGCTCCAGATCTGCACGCCCGGCGATGGTCGTATTGGTATCAACGATTCCGTAGATGCTCTGAACCTGCGAGGTGACACCGTCACCGGGAACGTCGCCATTGGAAATGAAACGACCAGTACCAAAGCCGACAAACACCTTGCCGGACGTGTCACGGCCCACGCCCAAGCCCCCGGTGATCGCCTGCGGCTTTGCCGCCGTTGCCGAATCAACAGCCTGGAACAACTTCACTGCGGCGCCCGGATCGACGCCCTCGAAGTTCCAGCGCCAGATATTGCCCTTCAGATCACCACCGTAAACCACATCGATCTTGCCGTCACCATTCAGGTCGGCCATACCGGTAGACATCAGGCCATTGCCACCAGCCGCATCGGCAACCAGTTTGTGCGTCCTTTCCACGGAACCACTGGACGACAATTCATAGGCATACAGGGTCGCTGATCCGTTGGCGCTATCGATGCCGTTAGGCACCAACGCATATGTTTTGCCGGCATTGCCCTTCCGGATGCGCACCGCACCGAACACATAGCCCATGTCACCATCGGGATCCGAGCCCGTCGCCGGCGTCTGGAAGGTATTGTCCCAAAGAACTTTCGAGGTACCCATGCTGGCAGGGTCGGTCACATCAAGCGCAAATACACCGCGACCACCACGCCCCAGTGCCGCCACAAGAATATTCTTGCCACCCCCCTGGTTGGCACGACTGATGACATCCATCTGGCCATCAACGAAATAGTGATGCTCATAGTCCGGCGCACTGAGCTTGGCCATCTCCACGAAATCCAGACCCTTGGGCACGTAGGAGAACAGAATCTTGCCATCCTTCACGCTGATGGCGTGCAGCATTCCGTCATTGGCCCCCACGAACACCGTGCCGGAGTCTTCAACAAAGGCCGGCGAGGAGTCGACAATGTCACCCAATGGGTGCGCGCGCTTACGCAGCGTGCCGTCCTTCTGACCTTCTTCCTTGGTCTGCACCCCGCGCAGGAAGTCGATATTGTCCGCAGCCGTGACCGCCGCCGCTTTGCCGGTGGCAGTGCGCGCAAAAACACTGGACGATGCAAGTGCATTGTTGAATACCTTTGCGCTACCACCAAAGCTGGTCAAGACCGTCCGCTGCGCGAAATTGGCATTGACGCCGCCAGCAGCGAAGGTCTTGGACAAGGTCCACAACGGCTTGTCAGACACCCCAGTCAGTGCCGCATTGAAAGGACTGGCGATCATGTCACCAACCCAGCTGCCCGAAGTGAAGCCAGCAACGAACGTCAGCGTCGTTGATTCGGTCTTGGTCGAACTGGATGCGATATTGGAACCGGACGCGCTGCGAGACGCGATGTTCTTCAGCGCCGCATCCAGTGCGTCTGCAAATTTATCCGTGTCGGTCGCGACAACGAAGCTGCCATGCCCGTTCAAGCTGGCATGGAAAAGATCATCAATGCGTTGCGCACCACTGTTCTTTATGGGGTCAGGCCACTTATACCCGGCTGGCACCGGGTTATTCGGATCCATCGTCCCCTGCAGGCCGATTGAGATACCAAATGTGACCATGTTCTGCCACGTGTTCAGCGTGTCATCGTTGGCCAACGTGGGCTTAAGATCCGTCTTCCAATAATGATAAGCCACGTCAGCCAATGTATTCGAATAGGTATCCCCGTAGGTACTACCCTCATCAGCATTGTCCAGCTTGGTGGTATATCCGCCTGCGTTATCGGCCTGATTCCAGTATCCATCCGTAGTCAGCAATGCATAGTTCTGGCGACAAGCCAGCATATTGCCCGTCCCGTCTTTCCACGGGTCGTCGGTACTGAAATAGCGTCCGCTACGCTGCAGCGCACCATGCAACGGGGTATTACCGCTGGCACCGGCCGCCTGCAAGCGGCTATAAAAATCGTCGCGGTTTCTACCCGTGAACAACCCGTCATCGGTCGCATAGGGGATTGGATAGGCCGGAGCTTCTCCCGCCACGTCCGCGCGCGCACCGCCCCTGTTCCAGATCGTGTCAAAGCCGACACGGAAATTCTTGCCCAAGCGGCCAAATGCCTCGGATGCACCCGCCTTGGCCATTTTGTTGCGCGTGCGATGGTATTGGTACCAGTTCGCGAAGTTCTGCAACTCTTCGGCCTGTGTACGGGGACCTTGCACATTGCCATCCTTATCCTTGGACGTGCGCGGCGGCGTCGCATTCACCCAGTTTCGCGACAGCGTCACCGTATAACTGATATCGCTGATAGCCCTGTTACTGTTATTCCGGATCTGAAAGTAAACCATCGACAACGTCGAGACATTTACTGCCAGGTCCTTTGGATTGTTATTACTGGTATTGCTATCGATTTCCGCCGAACAAGCACTGTTCGAATACACATACAATCTGGTATTCGAATTACCCGAGACTCTGATGGCGGCTGCCTCCCAGTCCGCAACCGGCACACCGATGCACACGGAGCGACCATTGCCGGCGATGGATGCAATTCGATCACTTAATACCAATTTCGATTCCGAAGCCTGCTTCTGCACCACACCGCCATTGGAGCTGTCTGACGAACTGGAGCTTGCGATGCGATACTTGTCGTAGTTGCCGGAACTCGTCCCAGGATTACTGACACCTGGTTTTGGAATATAGAAATAACTCTCACCACTTCCGCGCAAGTCCAACGAACCGCTGATGGCCGTTCCTGATGTGGAAACAGCTTTAAAATTCGCCGCGCCCAATCGAGCGGTGAGTTCGGTACTGGAAGTGCGCCACGGGTTGTAGTCCCTATCGGGATTGTAGTAAAGCGTATTGGTGACATATGAACGATCAGTGACGTTATCATTCAAACTTGAACTACTGTCGTTAGGCATGCGCAGATAACTCATGGACCCCGAATCATCCAGGATCATCATGATGTTCGGCGGCACCGAATCACCACCGGTCAACAGCGGGTAGTTCGGAAACGAAGTATCAGCCGCCTGCGCCGACGCCGCAGCCATCATCGACACCAACGTGACACCCGTGCCAACGCGCAAGCGCTCGGCCAGGGCGGATTTGGAATGCGATTTGATTTTCATGTCATGCCCCGTCAGCGGCGATACAACGATTGAACAATGACCTCCGCGCCCGCGGGCGTGGTGGCACGTGCGGTGATCCGGTAAACACTCTGCTCCGTGGTGCTGATGCAAGCCTTGGACAGATCAATGCAATCCGAAGCGCCGCCACCATTGACCGAGGTACCAAAATCCTCGATCACGAAGCGCGGCGAAAGGGAGACGCCATCCCCGCTCTTGACTGCCGTGCCGTCCTGGTACTGGCCACCACCATCAGCCCAGAAATCCTTCGCAGCCCAAGCGGGCTCCGCATTTGGGTCCGGCATCGCGCAACGCCCCTTTGAACAACCGGACGCAGGGAAGCTGATCGTGGCCGCATCACGCACCACGATCTCAGCCTGGCGCAAACCGGCCTCAGCGGCCTGGAATGCCAACCCGCGCGAGATCGTATTGGCCGCCATGCGCTCCTGCATGATCGCCCCACGCATTGAGGCCAAGCCCAGCAGGGTAATCACAATCAGCAACATCAACACCACGATCAGCGCAGCGCCGGTTTGCCGCTGAGGTATCGAACAGGGGTATCTCTTATTCATAGGATGTCGTCCTGGTGGTTACGCAGCACGATGAAGTCCTGCATGGTCCGCTGCAGCACCGCACCATCCTCGCCCTTTACGTCACTCTCGGTCATCGCACCGCGCTGCGCCTGGAAGGTCATCGCAAGGTGAATCGCCGTCACCAGCGACCAGTTGTTGCCGCCAGTCACGGTTGCAGCGTCCACATATCCAACGGCATCCCCAACCTTGTAAAGCACCGTCATGCCGGTAATGCCTTCGGCAATCTCGCTGCGGGCATTCTGCGCAGCGCGATACAGCGATGTACCGCCGCGGCCATTGTCCTCGACAGTCCAGCGCGCCTCGTAGGGCGCCACAACGAAGGCTGGTGAACGACCTATACCTCGTGGGCAAGCAAGCGAATCCGCTGCAGTCGGCACCCCCGGAACATTGAAGCAATAACCGGGACCGGATTCTGCTTCGGTGCACTTGCTGGCTTCTGGTGCCGGCGTAAGCCCCGCTCCGCAATTGGTACCAGTGGCATGCTCCACTGCCCCCCCGGAAATACCGGTCGCAACAAACGCGATGGCATGGTCACTATTGCAGGCGATCAGCTGCTCGCCCGCCGCCAGCTTGTCCACTGTATTCAAGGTCAGCGGGCTGTTCGGCCGCGAGTGGTCTGCAACCCGGTATTGCGGGCCATTGGCGAGATACAGCGCAACAAAGTCGCGCCCACCGTCGGTACCACCGAACACACCATTTTGGAACCGACTCCAGAACTGCGCATCGGGCGCCGCAATCTGCACCGTGATCGGGTTGGCAGCGTTGAACCGGGAACAGGGATTCATCCCAGCTTCGCGAATATCTCGCGCAATCATCTCGAACGCTGCGCGCTGGTTCTCCTGGATGCGGCCCACGGCCTCACTGGATCCATACACGCGCCGATTGGACATGAAAATGCTGCCAGCAGCAGCCACCACCAGCAAGCCCAACAACAAGGCCACCATCAATTCGATCAGCGTAAAGCCCCGCTGACGGGCTCCCATATTGGCGTTCATAGCTGACTGGCCACCTCGACCTGCTCCGTTGCGATGCCACCGGTGGCCCGCGTGTCGTTCCACTGAACACTGACCGTGCAGGTCATATCGTTTGCAATGCATACCACCCTGCCCATCGCATCAGGTGCAACAGCCTCCTTCAAACCACTCAACCAGGCATCCATGCTGCCAGGGGCGCCGGAGCCATCACCTTCAACGAAGGTATTGGTGTTGTAGTTGGCAATGTTGGCGCGATCTGCACGGATGATGTCCATCATCGAATACACCTGTACAGCCGCCTGGGTCCGACTGGCAGAACTACCGGTGTTCTTCAAGGTAATGGCCTGCAGAGCGGCGATGCCCAATACCCCGATCGCCAGCACCAGCACAGCAACCATCACTTCGATCATGCCGATACCACGCTGCTTGCGCGGGCTGGCATTCAAACGTCGACTAGCACTCATCATATGTCTCCCGGCGCGGAGCACCCTGCCCCGGCCTCGCGCTTGGCACTGGTGATACGCACCACCGCAGCGGAAATGTCCACCGCGTTTTCGCCGGACAGATCCGCCGCACACACCGAGATGGTGCCACTGCTTTTCGCGCCCACCTGGACAAAACCCGCCGGTGTAAACGTAATACGTCCATTGCCGCCGGTTACGTTGGCACTGGTCTTCACGATCATCTTGGGATTCGCTGCGACCGAACGCAGCTGCGTGTCGACGCCATCCCTGGACGAAAACACGATCCATTGACTGCCCGCCCCGCCCGAACAGGTGGCGCCATCCGTGCTAGGGCAAAAGGTCGTCTGCGCCCGCCGCGTGATCGCCTCGGTCCGGGCAACCTGCAGTGCGGCGATCATTTCGTTGCTACTGGACACCAGCCGATTGTGGCTGATCATCTTGCCGAAACTGGGTGCGGCGATCGCAGCAATGATTCCCGCCACTGCCACCGTGACCATCAGTTCGACCACCGTAAAGCCTTTGCCAAAGCGCTTCCCAAGCGCCCTCACGCCACCTGTCGGCAAGTTCCCGATCATGCGCAAGCTCCCCAGATTGACTAAGCTGACACGCTAAGCCAGCCCCGCCCGCCAGTCACCAACTGACCGATGGACGGCATACCGCTCATGACCAATGGCAAACCGCCCTCCTCCCATGCCAGAACGACCCACCCTCACGCCGCTGGACACATTGTGGAAGGCTCCGGCAATCATCTGGACGATTCTTGCCGGGGAAGGCCTCGCCATCATCCTGGCACTGGCACCGGAACATAACGGCAGCCGCTGGGTGCTGTTCGGCGCCCTGTCACTGATGGTGCAGTGGATATCGTTGTCGGCCCTGGGAGCGCTCTATCTGCTGCGCTCCCCCCTTTCCCGGCTGCCAGCCACCTGGATCGCCAATATCACGCTACTGGTCCTGATCGCCTGCAACCTTCTGGTTTGCACCGCGAGCTGGTGGGCACTGAAAGGCCTGCTGCCCATTTCTTCCGAGAACTGGCTGCCCTCGCTGCTGCGCTTCACCGGGATCATCGTCATTTTCGGCCTGCTTGGACTGGCTGCCTTCCAGAACCACTGGCGCGCCCGCCAACTGGCGGTGCGCACTACACAGGCAGAGCTGGAGGCGTTGCAGGCCCGCATCCGCCCGCATTTTCTATTCAACACGCTCAACACTGGCGCCGCACTGGTCCATCAGCGCCCGGAAGATGCCGAGCGCCTGCTGCTGGACCTCGCGGACCTGTTCCGTGCAGCACTGGCCGGGCCACAGGAGATCCCGCTCGCCGAGGAAATAGCACTATGTAGACGCTATGCGGAGATCGAAGCCCTTCGTTTCGGGGATCGCATGCGCATCCACTGGCAGCTGCCCACACCGCTTCCGCCGTTGCTGGTGCCGGCGCTTTCCATCCAGCCGCTGATCGAGAACGCCATCCACCATGGCATCGAGCCATCCGCAGACGGCGGCGTTATCCGCGTCACGGTGGCACAAGGCAAACAACAGATCATGGTCACGATCGAGAACGACCTACCCGCAACACCGACCCTTCCACTGCGAAATGGACATAAGGTCGGGCTGGAATCGACGAAGGCCCGCATTCACGCCATGACCAATGGCGAAGGCGAAGTGACTACTCGCATCGAGAATGGGCGCCACATTGCGACCGTCACTCTCCCCGCCTGAGCGAACACCAGACAGCACATCATCAAGGCAACTCAGGCATCAGCCTTGCGCATCAGGACAAGCATCCATCAAGCAGGATCAGCACCACTGGCTCGCCCCTGCCCACCTCCGGCAACAACCCCCTGCACATTGCGCGCAGAGGGCTCCTGCCATCAACAGCGCTGACTCAAGCAACCACCTGATAACACGGCCGGTACTCACCGGAGATCTTCATCCGGCGCTGCTCGACAAACGCGCGCAGCAGCTCGTCCAGGGCCTGCATCATCTCGGTATCGCCGTGGATCTTGAACGGACCGAACTCCTCGATCCGGGCCATGCTCTCTTCCTTGACGTTGCCGGCGACGATGCCGGAGAACGCGCGGCGCAGGTCGGCGGCAAGATCCGGCGCCGGGCGCCCCTTGTGCAGGTCCAGGCCAGCCATCGCTTCATGCGTGGGGACGAACGGCTGCTGGTAGGGCAGCGGGATCTCCACCTGCCAGTTGTAGAAGAACGAATCGCGCTGCGCCAGGCGGAACTCACGCACCCGCTTGATGCCTTGCGACATCTTGCGGGCCACGCCGACCGGGTCACCCACGATGATCTCGTAACGCTCGGCCGCCTTGTCACCCAGGGTCAGGCGGATGAAACGGTCGATCTGCTGGAAGTACGGCGCGGCAATGGCCGGGCCGCTGAGAATCAGCGGGAACGGCAGATCCTTGTTCTCCTCGCTCAGCAGGATACCGAGCAGGTACAGGATCTCTTCGGCGGTACCAACGCCGCCCGGGAACACGATGATGCCGTGGCCGAGACGGACAAACGCCTCCAGGCGCTTCTCGATGTCCGGCATGATCACCAGATGGTTGACGATGGGGTTCGGTGACTCGGCAGCGATGATGCCCGGCTCGGTGATGCCGATGTAGCGGGTATTGGTCTTGCGTTGCTTGGCATGGGCAATGGTGGCGCCCTTCATCGGTCCCTTCATCGCACCTGGGCCGCAGCCGGTGCAGATGTCCAGGCCGCGCAGGCCCAGCTCATACCCAACCTGCTTGGTGTAGAGATATTCGTCACGCGAGATCGAGTGACCGCCCCAGCACACGACCAGGTTCGGGTCGCTGGGCTGCAGGATGCGCGCATTGCGCAGCACGCCGAACACCGCATTGGTGATGCCGTCGGAGGTCTCCAGGTCCGAGGCGTACTCCGGCCCCAGTTCGATGGCCATATAGGCAAGGTCGCGTACCACCGAGAACAGCAGCTCGGCGATACCGCGGATGATCTCGCCATCAACGAAGGCCACCGCCGGCGCATTGCTCAGGTCGATGCGGACACCGCGGTCCTGCTGGGTCACCTGCACATCGAAATCCGGATACAGGTCGCGCGCAGCGCGCGGGTCATCCGAAGCACTACCACTGGTCAGCACCGCCAATGCACAGCGACGCAGCAGTTCATGCATGCCACCGCCAGAGGCATCACGCAGTCGCGCAACCTCGGCCCGTGACAGTACATCCAACCCACCACGCGGATAAATCCGTGCGTCCTGCACCGGCAGCGCCCTCGCTGCCCCTTCGTTCTTGGTCATTTCCACTTCATCTCCATTCATTGGCGATCGACTTTAGCGCTACCCCCAATAAAAAGAAAACGGCCGGGTTGCCCCGGCCGTTCACCTGTTACTTCATTTCAGCCTGACCGATCAGAATTCGTAACGCAGGGTCAGCAGGGCCGACCAGCGCGAAACGACACGATGCGGGTAGCCGCTGTTGGAGTCATACGTGGTCAGCTTCTCCGGGTACTGGCTGCCGATGTTGTACACGTAGGTACCATCCGCCTTCATACCGGACAAGCCAGCCAGGTAGCGGGCGTCATAGCCCTGCGACTGCTGCTCCGTCACGCCCCAATCCTTGTTGAGCATGTTCAGGAAATTGAAGATGTCCAAGCGAATGATCGACTTGTGTTCCTTGAAGAAGCCCGGCAGCTCCTGCTGCAGGCTCACGTCGAACTGGTTCACCCACGGGTAGCGGGCGCCATTGCGCTTGGCGATCTGGCCACGGTGCGAAGACAGGTACGGGTTGGCGTCGATGAAAGCATGGAACGCTGCAATCTGCTCGGCGGTTGCATTGCCGTAGCTCACGTTCGGATCGTTGACCAACGGGATGTACGCCGGATCCTGGAAGATGCGGTCGCCGTTCGGATCGCCATCGATGATCCAGGTATACGGCAGGCCGTCACGACCATTGTAGAAGGCGGTGAAGCTGGTCTTGTAGTCACCGAAGAACGCGTGTTCCCAACCGAACGAGGCCTTGATCGAGTTGCGCACTTCACGGCTGGCGGTCGAAGCGATTTCTTCGTTCGGATTCAGACGCGATACGAACTGGTAGCCCGACCACGCCTGCGACGAGTTGTCCGAACCTACTTCGGTCGCCTTCGTGTAGGTGTAGCTCAGGTTGCCGTACCAGCCATTGGCCAGCGGCTTGTTCAACGAGAACGTCACCGCCGTCGAAGAACCCTTGTCGGTGTTGCCCAGCTTGGTGGAGTTGTATTCGAAAGCGGTATTGCGGCCGCAGTTCTTGTTGGAGCTGCTGATCGAACCAAGCTTGCAGTAGTAGTAGTCACGGCCGTCAGCCAGCTGACCCTGCACTTCACCGATGTTGATCGCCTGGTAGAACACGCCATCCTTGTTCTTGATGTGCTGTGCCTCCACCGAGCCGATCAGGCCCATCCACGGCAGTTCCGCGTCATAACCCAGGCTTACCTTCCAAACGGTCGGCAGCTTGAAGTCAGGATCGATGGTATCGACCTGCTTGGCCACGCCATCGGCGGTCATGTTCGGCGGGAACGGCTGGTTGTTGGAGTCCGGGCTGAACGGATACTGGCTCGGATCGTACGAAGTGAACGAAGCAGCGGTCACGCCGTTGTTCTGGTACGGGTTGGCCAGCCACACGAACGGCGGCACGCTCTGGAACAGGCCGATGCCACCACGCAACTGCGAGTAGCGCTCGGTATCGAAGGTGTAGTTGAACGCAGCGCGCGGCAGGACGACCTTGTTGCTGGCGCCCAGGCGGTAGTCATTGCGATAACCGAATGCTTCTTCAAAGCCAGGCGTGGTCGGCGGAGCCTTGTTGGCCTTCGGGATATTGACGCGCACGCCGTAGGTCAGCGACAGGTTGTCATTGACCACCCAGGTGTCCTGGACGAACGGGCTGACCTGCGTATAGACCATCGCGGCAGCGGTGTCGTTGACGCCGTACTGGCCAATCGGCTGACGGACGTTGTACGAGTCGTACTGACCAGCTTCGAAGTCGGCAATGCTGGCGAAGGTGTACACACCGTGCAGGTCGCGACCATACAGGTTGAACACGTCGTTGCGCATGTAGTCCACACCGAACTTCAGCGTGTGGTCGTTCAAGTACCAGTTGGCAAACACCGTCGCGGTGAGCTTCTCGGTGTTGATCTGGTTCTCGTGACGGTTGCGATCCTCACCCAGACGGATACCGTTGCCCAGGGTGGTGTTGTTGGCCGTGGTGATGTTGATCGTCGGCAGATTCAGCGGGTTGCCGTTGATCTGATCGAAGGTCTGGTAGCTGACCTTGGCCTCGGTGGAGAAGTTCGGGCTCCAGTCGCTGAACAGCTGCAACGAGGTGTTCTTGGTCAGGTTGTCCTTGTTGTACCAGCGGCTGCTCAGGATCACCGAGTTGCTGTTGGCATCGTAAGGCTGCGGCAGGAACTCTTCGGTACGCTGGTGGGTCAAGCTCAGGCGGTGACTGTCATTGATGTTCCAGTCGATCTTTGCCAGGTAGCGCTTGCTGTCCAGGTTGACGCCGAAAGCGCCATAGGTACCAGCGTCGAAGCCGTACTTGTTCTTGGCGATGTCGATGACCTGGTTGATCTCGTCCATCGAGACCACACCGTTCTCGTAGCCATCCGCATTGGACGAACCACCGAAGTTGGTCACTTCCTGCTCTTCGTACGAGGCGAAGAAGAACAGCTTGTCCTTGACGATCGGGCCGCCCAGGGTCACACCCTTGGTGGCATCCTTGTCAAAGCCGCCGTAGTTCTGGCCATTGCGCGAACCGACCATGTCGTCGGCATTCTTGTACGCGTAGTACACCGAGCCGTGGAACTCATTGGTACCGGACTTGGTCACTGCATTGACGGTTGCGCCAACGGTGTCGGAACCGACGTCATAGTCGGACACCTTCAGGTCGTAGGCTGCAATGGTGTCGACCGAAATCGGCGAACCCGCATACGGCATGCCGTTGGCGTTCAGGCCGAACGGGTCGCCCTGGGACAGGCCATCGACCGAGATGTTGTTGTAACGGTTGTTGACGCCTGCAACCGAGATGGCGCCGGTGCCCTGGTCGGTTACCGTGATGCGCGGATCAAGGCGCGCCACGTCATCCAGCGAACGGTTGCCCTTCGGGGTCAGGTCCAGCTGGCGGCCGCTGATCGAGGTGCCCACACCCTTGTTGTCCGGGTTGAAGGTGTCCATCAGACGCGAAGCGGTGACTGCAACGCCAGCCATCGTGGTGACGTCGCCGCCGAGCTGGGCGTTGATCGCGCCGACCTGGTTCAGGTTGAGGTAAACACCCTCTTCGGTCTTGGTGCCTTCGCCCGGCTTGGTGATGGTGATCGTGTACGGGCCACCAACGCGCAGGCCGCGCGCGGAGTAACGACCCGAATCATCGGTGACTGCGCGGCTGACCGTGCCCGACTCGGTGTGGGTGATCGTGACTTCAGCGCCAGCAACCGGCTGGCCGCCGACGTTGGTGACCTGACCGCCGACGCCGGCAGAGGTGCTCTGTGCGAAAGCCGGTGCAGCCGCAAGAGCGACGACAAGACCAAGTGCAAGCTTGGACATCTTGATACGCGGGTGATTCATAGGTGGGTAGCCTCGAAACGAGTTGGCGATTGAGAAAAAACGCGATCCATCAGCCCCGGGATCAACCGAGCGCCTGATCGTCTTGAATCTTGGGGGTCCCTTCCGAGGCGGTTTCAGCCGCAACGGTTAAGATAAGGTTAACACGGTAATGACAATTTATGACTGCAAGAAGACAGCGGTATTGCGCTGCAGCAGTTCCCCCTACGGCGGATCAAGTAGTTAGCGGATTGACGCCAGATAGGTCCCCAGACCATCCAGCAGCATCTGTACCGAAATTGCGACCAACAACATGCCCATCAGGCGCTCCAGCGCGGTCAGCGCGCGGGCACCCAGCAGCTTGTACAGCAGGGTTGCGGACATCAAGATCGCCGCCGTCCCACCCCAGGCCAGCAGCAAGGCCAGGCTCCAATCACCCAGGCGCGCCGGCTCGTTGCTACCCATCAGCATCACCGCCGCCATGCCCGAGGGCCCGGCGACCAGCGGGATCGCCATTGGCACGATGAATGGCTCACCGTCCGGTACCGCCCCCATCAGACCCTCCGGGCGCGGGAAGATCATGCGGATGCCGATCAGGAACAGCACGATGCCGCCAGCGATGGCCACCGACTCCTGGCGCAGGTGCATCAGCTCCAGCGCGTATTTGCCGCCCCATAGAAAGGCCATCAGCACGGCCAGCGCGATCAGCAGCTCGCGAACCAGCACCACCCGCTGACGCCGGGGCGTCAACGGCTTGAGCAGGCTGAGGAATACCGGGATGTTGCCCAGCGGGTCCAGGATCAGAAACAGCAGCAAGGCCGCTGAAAGGATCGTCACGGGGCCAGGTCCAACACCTTTCCACGCCACTGCGCGCCGCTGGCCGCAAGCAGCTGCACGCTGGCGGCGGCATAGTTGGCGGGATCCACCGGCGCCGCGTCTTCTTCATGGGTGAACGCACGCGCCCGCAGCCCGGTACGCATCGGCCCCGGCTGCATGCCACAGACCCGGACCGGACCGTTGCGCAGCTCATGGTGCAGGCTCTCGATCAGCCCGCGCAGCCCGTACTGGGCTACCCCGTAACCGCCCCAATAGGCCTGCCCCACCCGTCGCGGATCATCCAGCGCGAACACCACCGCCGCGTCCTCGCGCTGCCGCAGCAAGGGCAGGCAGGCCTGGGTCAACCAGGCACGGGCAGTCAGGTTGACGTGGATCGCCCGTGCGAAGGCTGCCGGATCGCCGGAAGCAAACGGGGTCAGCCCGGCGAAATCGGCCGCGCAATGAAGAACGCCGTCCAGCCGACCGAGCTCGGACTCCAGCCGTTCGGCCAGGGCCGCGTAGTCATCGGGACTGGCCCCCTCCAGATCCAGCGGGTACAGCATCGGCTCGGGGCCGAGTTGTGCGGCGCTGTCGTAGACACGATTGAGCTTGGCGACCTTGCGGCCCAGCATCACCACCGTCGCGCCGGCCTCCGTGCAGGCCCGGGTCGCCGCTGCGCCCAGACCGCCCGCAGCACCCGCTATCAGAATTACCCGACCAGCCAAGTCGGCGCCCACGTCCCCCCGGGGCTGGGCGCTCACGCTTGCCCGGCCTCGGCAACGATGCGCTTGAGCTCGCCGGACTCCAGCAGCTCCAGAATGATGTCGCAGCCGCCAATCAACTCGCCGTGCATGAAGAACTGCGGAAAGGTCGCCAGGTTCGAATAGCGCGGCAGATTGGCTCGCACCTCCGGGAACTCCAGCAGGTTGACCGTGCGCAGATTGATTGCCCCGGCTGCCGTCAACGCCTGTACCGCGCGGCTGGAAAAGCCGCACATCGGGTACTGCGGCGTACCCTTCATGAACAGGACAAGGGGGTGTTGCTCCACCTCGGCCTGGATTTGTTCCATCACCGGCATTCGAATTCTCCCTACTGCGAAAGAACGGCCCGTCCTGGTCGGATAGACTTTCCCGTGGTTGACCATTGTAAGCCGAGCCGGCCAACTCCCGGCGCCCTGCCCCGAAAAGAATCTCCGATGCCCGTCCAACTTCCTGAACTGCCCTACGCCCGTACCGCGCTGCAGCCGCACATTTCCGCCGAGACCCTGGACCTGCACCACGGCAGGCACCATCGCGGCTACGTGGATACGGTCAATGCGCGCATCGCCGGCACCGAGCTGGACGCGCTGCCGTTGGAGGAGATCGTACGCAACAGCCAGGGCAGCCTGTTCCAGGCGGCGGCGCAGGCATGGAACCACGACTTCTTCTGGCAATGCCTGCACCCGCGTGCAGGCGGCGACCCGCAGGGAGTGCTGGCCGAGCACATCAACCGTCAATTCGGCGATGCGCAGAAACTACGGGAAGAGTTCAACCGGGCCGCCCTGGGCGTGTTTGGCTCGGGCTGGACCTGGTTGGTGCAGCACCCGGACGGCAAGCTGGCCGTTGTCAGCACCCGCAACGCCAACACCCCATTGACCGGCGACAGCACGCCATTGCTGGTCTGCGATGTGTGGGAGCACGCGTATTACAGCGACTACCAGAATGATCGCGCGCGCTTTCTGCAGGCGTTCTGGAAGCTGGTGAACTGGGATTTCGTTGAGGCGCAGCTGCGCTGAGCGCCAGCGACGGCGAGCATGCAGGGCTTTGGCTTTGCTCCTACGTCGTCATTCCCGCGCAGGCGGGAATCGCTCCCGATCCTGATCCGGCTTCAGCCTCGGAACCACTTGTGCACTTGAGCAACGCGCGCGGCTACTGCAGAAGCACAGAAGCCAGAGCGATTCCCGCCTGCGCGGGAATGACGATCTGAAAGTTCTCTGAGTGAGCCAGAAGCAAAACCCGCCTCACTCGTGCGCAGCCACCGCGTCCAGCACCCGTGCCGAATACACCAGTGCCGCGCCGGCATTGAGCGCGACCGCCACACCCAGCGCCTCGGCAATTTCCTCGCGGCTGGCGCCCTGCTTCAGGGCAGCGTCGACATGGGTGGTGATGCAACCATCGCAGCGGGTGGTCACCGCCACCGCCAACGCGATCAATTCGCGGGTCTTGCCGTCCAGGTGGTTGGTCTGCGCGCCTGCGCCGCTCAGGGTGATATAGCCCTTGAGCGTATCCGGCGAGAGCTTGCCGAGTTCGCCGATACGACCCTTCAGCTCACGGCGGTAGTCATTCCAGTCGAGCATGGCGGGGTTCTCCAGTTGGGACTGGAGAACCTTACGCCGGCAAAGATTAGTTCGCCGTCATGCCGCCGCGACGCAGGACTTCAACCACCGGGGCGACCTGCTCCTGCCGTCCCAAGGCCTCACCCACACGCAGCAAGGCATCCGCCAGCGCTGCCGGCGCGTCATCACGCAGGTTGGCGTGACCGACCTTGCGGCCTTCGCGGGCCTGCTTGCCGTAGTCGTGCCAGTGACCGGCAGCTTCGCCGAGCACGGCCTTGGCGTCGGGCATCTGCCCCAGCCAGTTCAGCATGCAGGCGTGGCCGAGCATGCGGGTATCGCCCAGGGGCAGGCCAAGCACGGCGCGGATATGGTTCTCGAACTGCGAGGTTTCCGCACCATCGCTGGTCCAGTGACCCGAATTGTGCACGCGCGGCGCCATCTCGTTGGCCAGCAACGCATCGCCACGGCAGAACAACTCCAGCGCGAATACGCCAACGTAGTCCAAGCGCTCGGCAACACGGCGCGCATAGGCAATCGCGGTCGCCTGCTGCTCGGCGGACAGCGCAGCCGGCGCCAGACTGGCCGACAGTACCCCATCCACATGCCAGTTGGCGGTCAGCGGCCACGCACGGAATTCGCCATCACGTCCGCGCACGGCCACCACGCTGACTTCCCGCTCGAATGCCACAAAGCCCTCGAGGATCAGCCCGGTCTTGTCGACCTGCGCACCCAGCGTCTGCCAGGCCGCATCGATGTCCGCCGCGTCACGGATGCGGAACTGGCCCTTGCCGTCGTAGCCCAACCGCCGCGTCTTGAGAATGCACGGCATGCCGAACTCGGCAGCCTTGGCGGCCAGTTCGTCGCGGCTGCGGATATCGGCAAAAGCCGGCAGCGCGATGCCCAGTTCCTGGAACAAGGTCTTTTCGCTGAGCCGATCCTGCGCCACCGCCAGGGCGGCCGGATTCGGGAACACCGGCTTGCGTTCGGCCAGCCAATGCGCACTGGCAGCAGGCACATTTTCGAAATCGAAGGTGATCACGTCGACCTTGGCCGCGAACTCAGCCAATGCCTCGGTGTCATCGAAGTTGCCCACCAGCAGCGGCGCCACCTGCCCCGCGCACGCATCGGCGGCCGGATCGAACACCACGAAACGCAGGCCCAGCGGAGCTCCCGCCAGCGCCATCATGCGGGCCAGCTGCCCGCCACCGAGAATGCCAACCGTGATCATTGGCGCGGATCGTCCGCGGCCATCACATCTTCGGTCTGGCGTGCGCGGAAAGCCTCCAGCGCAGCACCGATCTGCGGCTGCTCGGCGGCCAGCATGGCCGCGGCAAACAGGGCCGCATTTGATGCACCAGCGTTGCCGATGGCAAAGGTCGCTACCGGGATACCCGCCGGCATCTGCACGATCGACAGCAGCGAATCCATGCCATTGAGTGCCTTGGACTGCACCGGCACGCCCAGCACCGGCACGGCGGTCTTGGCAGCCAGCATGCCCGGCAGGTGCGCCGCACCACCAGCGCCACCGATGATCGCGCGCAGGCCACGCGGGCCCGCCTGCTCGGCATAGCTGAACAGCACATCCGGGGTCCGGTGCGCGGAAACTACCTTCACTTCATACGGAACGCCCAAAGCATCAAGCTTCTGGGCGGCGTGCTGCATGGTTTCCCAGTCTGAGCGGGAACCCATCACGATGCCGACTAGCGGCGCGGGGTGGTTGGGGGTCATTGGCCGTCACCTGCTGCAAAGACGTATTCTAGCCGTCTTCCCCGCAAGACCACGAACTGATGGACCGCAAACTGCTCGACCTGCTTGTCTCCCCCGACACCCGCCAGCCGCTGTTCCTGCTGGAAAGCGCCGGCCTGGAAGCCCTCAACCGCGCCATCGGCAGCGGCAGCGTGACCCGCGCAGACGGCAGTCCGCAGACCCAGCCGCTGCGCGAGGCCCTGATCAGCGGCGACCGCAAGCAGGTCTTCCGCGTCGATGACGGCATCCCGGTGCTGCTGGCCGATGAAGCCATCGCCACCGCCCAGATCACCGACTTCCCGGCCAAATAATGCTGCCGCACCCGCCGCTGGCCCCGCCACAGGAACAGATTGGCGCCGATGTCGCCCGCGCCCTGGCCGAGGACATCGGCAGCGGCGACGTCACCGCCGCGCTGTTGCCCGATGCCGCCGACGTCGCCTACCTGCTGTGCAAGCAGGACGCGGTGATCGCCGGCCGCCCCTGGTTCGACGCCACCCATCGTGCGCTGGACCCGCAGGTCCGGATCGACTGGCGGGTGCTGGAAGGCGACCATGTCAGCGCCGGCACGGTGCTGGCCACCCTGAGCGGCCGCAGCCGCAGCCTGGTCAGCGCCGAGCGCACCTCGCTCAACTTCCTGCAGACCCTGTCTGGCACCGCCACCACCACCGCGCGCTACGTCGCGGCGGTGGCAGGCACCAAGGCACGCATCCTCGACACCCGTAAAACCCTGCCCGGCCTGCGGCTGGCGCAGAAGTACGCGGTGCGCTGCGGTGGCGGCGACAACCACCGCATCGGCCTGTTCGATACGGTGATGCTGAAAGAGAACCACATCCGCGCGGCCGGCTCATTGACTGCCGCCGTGCACGCCGCACGCGCGCAACAACCCAAACTGCCCCTGGTAGTGGAAGTGGAAGACCTGCAGCAGCTGCAGGAGGCACTAACCGCCGGTTGCGAGCGCATCCTGATCGACGACTTCAGCGCGGCGATGCGCCGCGATGCCGTGCGCATCACCGCCGGACGGATTCCGCTTGAAGTCTCCGGCAGCGTCGACATGAGCACGTTGCGCGCCATCGCCGAAGACGGCGTGGACTGCATTTCCATCGGCGGCCTGACCAAACATGTGCAAGCCATCGATCTGTCGCTGAAACTGGGCCCGCCACCGCGCTGACTCACGGCATGCACACGGCCCCGGCTGCGACACTCCCCCAATATCCCCCGCGGAGCCCGCTGTGGCATACCGATTCCTGTTGTGCGGCCTGACCCTGCTGTTACCCACCCTGCCGGCGATGGCAGCCGAAGCCTGTGACGTGCCGCCGCGCTATGGCCTGAGCGAAACCGCCAAGGCCGTGGTTGCGGCGGCCTGCGGTGAACACCGCCTGTGGTATCGCCCCTTCATCGACCGCGATGGTCGCATCGCCAGCCTCGGCGTTACCGAGGCCGAGAACGAGCATCTGGCTGACAACGGCCTGATCGCCTGGCAGCGCGTCGTCGGCTATTGGCGCGATAGCGGCACGCTTGGCCCGATGGGCGCCATTGCCGGCGCCAGCAGCTGCGCGCAGCCGGCCGGCAACCGCTATACCGATACCGATTGCCGCGCCTTCCTGATCGACAACCCGTGGTCGGCCGCCTTCATCTCCTGGGTGATGACGCGCGCCGCTGTGCCCGGCTTTACCCGATCACCACGCCATATCGACTACATCCGTGCCGCCTACCAGGGCGGCAGCAACGGCATGCCGTATCGCCTGGCCGACCCGGCCAGCGAGAAGCCGGCCCCAGGCGACATGCTGTGCTTCCTGCGCGACCGCAGCAGCACCTTGAACTACGCCGGATTGATCCAGGCGCTGGGCAGCGGCCGTGCCGGCAACTGGAAATCGCACTGCGAAATCGTGGTCAGCGCCAATATGGGCGGCGATCGCACGCTCTATCTGGTCGGCGGCAACGTCGCCAACTCAGTAGTGATGCGCAAGCTCATGCTTGATCGCACTGGCCTGCTCGAGTTGCCCAAAACCAACGCTGCGCAGGTGCCGAGCTCGCCGATTGAACAACGCTGCTCACCGGGCCAGGAGGAAGAGTGCAACCTCAATCGACAGGATTGGGCCGCACTCTTGAAGTTGACCGCGACCAACCCGGCGCCGGCATTCAATTCGACCGCGCCGTTGCCGCCGCCACCGGACGAGCCGATTCCAACGCCGGTGACGCACTGAGGCTTGCTCGCGCACCGCCATCAACCGCAAACAGAGGGCTGCGCATGGATGAGCAGATCGCCTAAAGTGCTCGCATGCCTACCCTTCTTATCCTGATGATTGTCGGCGCGATTGGTTTTGCGTTTTGGGACCGCTCCCGCGCCGCTGCCGACCGCGCCACCGAACTGGGCCGCAACGCCTGCCGTGCTGCCGACGTGCAGTGGCTGGACCAGAGCGTGCACAGCACCGGCCTGCGCCTGTGCCGCCTGCCCAACGGCTGGCTGGGCTTCGAACGCAGCTTCCGTTTCGACTACTCCTATGACGGCCAGGATCGCCACACCGGGCGCATGGTGCTGCGCGGCCGCGAACTGGTCTCCTTCAGCGGCCCAGCCGCCGCACAGATCGGCCGCCTGCGCAAAAGCACCGAAGAAGCCGAAGACATCTGATCCAACCTGTAGTGCCGAGCCATGCTCGGCAGGGGCATCACCGACAAACCCATAACGCTGCACGGATGGGTAGTGCCGAGCCATGCTCGGCAGGGGCATCACCGACAAACCCATAACACTGCACGGATGGGTAGTGCCGAGCCATGCTCGGCAGGGGCATCACCGACAAACCCATAACGCTGCACGGATGGGTAGTGCCGAGCCATGCTCGGCAGGGGCATCACCGACAAACCCATAACGCTGCACGGATGGGTAGTGCCGAGCCATGCTCGGCAGGGGCATCATCGACAAACCCGTAACGCTGCACGCATTTTGTGGGAGCGGCGTCAGCCGCGAAACTGATGCACTGGAAGTTGCGGACATGCCAGCGACCTGACAGGACCTTGGCTTCGCGGCTGACGCTGCTCCCACAACCACCCGCAGGCATCGCGTGGGAAGCCCCAGCCGAACATGGCTCGATATCACACAAAGGCCCAAACAAAACCGCCGCCTTGCGGCGGCGGTGGAATTATTTGACTACCCGCAGGAACGGGCGCTTCGCGCCAGGCTGCGGACGCTCCGGCGGATCGGTCGGCGGCGTATCGTCGTCATCCGGCGTGGTCTCGGTGCCCGGAATGTCATCCGGCAAGGCCATGCCCTGGCCGGTCTCGCGTGCATAGACGGCCAGGATCGCCGAGATCGGCACGTATACCGGGAAACTGGTTCCGGAGAAACGCGCGGTGAAGCTCACCGCGTCATTGTCGATATGCAGGCCAACAACGGCGCGCTCGGCGATATTGAGCACTACCCGCTCTTCCTTGATCGCGCTGCTCGGCACCTGCACGCCGGGAACCCCGGCATCGACCATCACGTGCGGCGTCATGCCGTTGTCGTTGATCCACTCGACCAGCGCCCGCAACAGATATGGGCGATGGCTGCTCATCCGGAAAGTTTCTTCAGTCATTGCACAAGTGTACGCGGCATTGAAGCGCGATCACCGCCTGTCGGCGGTGATCGATAAGTTCGGATACAGCCGGCGACTGCTCAGCCCGGCAGTTCGCGCAGCTTCTTTTCCTGATCGGTCAGGCTGCGGACGAAGGCCGGATGGCGGAAGAAGCGGTTGCCGTAGTCCTCGATCGCCTTGCCGTCCTTGGGCAGCGCCACGCCCAGGGACTCCAGCCGCCAGATGATCGGCGCCATCGCGCAGTCAGCCAGGCTCATTTCCGGATTGAGGAAGAACTTGGACGCCTTGAACAGCGGCACCGATTGCGCAACCAGTTCCTTCAAACGCTTGCGCCCCGCTTCCGCCTGGGTCTTGTTACCCATCTGAATGGCCTGCACCTGCGGCACCCAGTCATGTTCGATGCGCAGCATCGCCAGGCGCAGCCGCGCCCGCGACAAGGGGTCGACCGGCATCAACGGCGGGTGCGGATAGCGCTCGTCCAGGTACTCACTCACCACCGACGCCGCATACAGCACCAGCTCGCGCTCAACCAGGGTCGGCACGGAGTGATACGGATTCAGATCTATCAGATCTTCCGGTGGGTTCTGCGCATCGACCGGCACCAGATCGTAAGTCACGCCCTTGGCCGCCAACACCAACCGCACCCGATGACACAGGGCATCGTCATTTGCAGAGAACAAGGTCAGGGTATTACGCATACGCACACTCGCCGCCATCAAAGGCTCTCCATCGGTTGGATTCCGCCAACCTTACGGCCCCGCCAGCACATTGCTGACGGTGACCACGGTTACCCGAGTGTGCCAAGCCACAGGCGCAGTTGCCAAGGCCCCCTGCGCACTGCCCCCCGGCCTGCACCCTGCTCAATGCACGTCTTTCCAGTACTCAGTCTTGACCAGATAGGCCAGGAAGGTCAGCAGGGCCAGGAACAGCACCACCCAGACGCCCAGGCTCTGCCGCTTGAGCGCGGCCGGCTCGCCGGCATATTCCAGGAAGTTGGTGATGTCGCGGACCGTCTGGTCATAGCCACGCGGATCGACCTTGCCCGGCGAAGCAAGCTTGAAGCCCACCACCGGCGGGTCGATGCCCTCCTGCTCGGCCTTGCCGTGAATGGCATGCTGCATGCCCTGCAGCTCCCACAGCGGGTTCGGCATCGACGCATTCGGGAACACGCTGTTGTTCCAGCCCAGCGGCCGCGACTCGTCCACATAGAACGATTTCAGGTAGCTGTAGATCCAGTCGCTGCCGCGCACCCGCGAAATCAGGCTCAGGTCCGGCGGCATCTTGCCGAACCATTTGGTCGCCTCGTCATGCGGCATCGCCACCTGGATCTGCTCACCATAGGCGGCACCGGTGAAGTTGAGGTTGTCCATCACCTGTTGTTCGGTCAGGCCGAGATCCTCACCCATGCGCGAATAACGCAGGTACTTCAGTGAGTGGCAGCCCGAGCAGTAGCTCATGTAAGCCTGCGCGCCGCGCTGCAACGAGGCCTGGTCCCCCAGATCATTGCCCGCCTGCATCAACTTGCCACCGCCGGCGGCAAACGCCGGGACACACAGCAGCATCGCGGCAGCCATCGCCAACCGCACAATCCACTTGTCAGTCATGCGTCGTCACCCGGTCCGGAACCTGCTTGGTGCTGTCGATCTTCGTCCAAAGCGGCATGGTGATGAAGAAGGCGAAGTACAGGAAGGTCAGCACACGGCCCACCCAGGTCTCCCAGATGGCCGTGCCCGGACCGGAGCCAATCACGCCCAGCCACACGAAGCACACCACCAGGGTGCCCAGCATCACCTTCGAGATCAGGCCACGGTAACGGACCGACTTGACCTTGGCCTTGTCCAGCCACGGCACCAGGAACAGGATGGCGATGGCCGAGAACATCACCATCACGCCGCCGAGTTTGTTCGGCACCACCCGCAACATCGCGTAGTACGGCGTGTAGTACCAGACCGGCTTGATGTGTTCCGGCGTCACCAGCCGGTTGGCCTCGGTGAAATTGTCATGCTCGAGGAACAGACCGCCGAACACCGGAGCAAAGAAGATGATGAAAGCGGCCAACGTGAGCAGGAAGCCGACACCGACCAGATCCTTCACCGTGTAATACGGATGGAACGGGATGCCATCGGCTGGCGCGGTCGCTGACCAGCGGTTGCCCTTCGGCCCCTTCTTGATTTCCACGCCGTCAGGATTGTTGGAACCTACCTCGTGCAGCGCGCCCAGGTGCAGTACCACCAGCAACAGCAGCACCAGCGGCATGGCGATCACGTGCAGGGCGAAGAAGCGGTTGAGCGTTGCGTCGCCGGGCAGGTAGTCACCCATGATCCATTCGGTCAGGCCATTGCCGATCACCGGAATGGCACCGAACAGCGAGATGATGACCTTGGCACCCCAGAACGACATCTGGCCCCAGGGCAGCACGTAGCCCATGAAGGCTTCGGCCATCAGCACCAGGTAGATCAGCATGCCCAGTATCCACACCAGCTCACGCGGCTTCTTGTAACTGCCGTACATCAAGCCGCGGAACATGTGCAGGTAAACCACGATGAAGAACAGCGAGGCACCGGTGCTGTGCATGTAGCGGATCAGCCAGCCCCACTCCACGTCGCGCATGATGTATTCAACCGAGGCGAACGCCTCGGCCGCGCTGGGCTTGAAGTGCATCGTCAGGAAGATGCCGGTGACGATCTGGTTGACCAGGATCACCATTGCCAACGAGCCGAAGTAGTACCAGAAGTTGAAGTTCTTCGGCGCGTAATACTCGCTGACATGCTTGCGGTACACCGGCATCAGGCCGGGCGCACGCTCGTTGACCCAATCGGCCACGCCGCTGACGGTGCGGGTAAGAATATTATCGGCCATGATCAGGCTGCCCCCTGCGGATCAACGCCAATGACAAGGGTGTTGTCATCCACATAGTGATGCGGCGGCACCAGCAGGTTGATCGGCGCCGGCACGTCCTGGAACACGCGCCCGGACATGTCGAAACGCGACTTGTGGCAGGGGCAGAAATAACCGCCCTTCCACTGCGCGTCGTAGGGCTCGGGGCGGATCTCGGCAACCATCTCCGGCGAACAGCCCAGATGGGTACACAGACCTACCAGCACGGATATGTCCGGCTTGATCGAGCGGAACTCGGGATTGCCCTTGAGCACATAGTCCGGCTGCTGGTCCTTGTTGCCGGACTCCGGATCCTTGAGCCGTGCATCCAGGGTAGGCAATGCCTGCAGGATGGCCTTGGAACGTTTGACGATCCAGATTGGCTGGCCGCGCCATTCCAGGATCAGCCGTTGGCCTTCCTGCAGAGCGCTGATATCGGCGGTCACCGGGGCACCGGCCAACTTGGCTCTGGCGCTGGGATTCCACGACTTGATGAAAGGAACTGCGGCGAAACCAACACCGACTGCCCCGACCACGGCTGTGGTCGCTGTCAAAAACCGCCGACGTCCGGTGTTGACTGGATCATTTACCCCATCGTTTGCCATCCGGCACTCCGATAATGATTAGGTAGCTAGAGGCTGCCAACGGTCTGGTGGGGGCCATCCCGCTCTGAATCGAATCGTTCCGGAGTGTAGCGGAACGCTTAACGCTGACACAACGCGATCAAACACCAGTCCGCGATATTTGTCACGGCCTGCTGCAACAGAGACGCTGGAGGACGGCTTACTGGCGCGTGGCAAGCTCGCCACGGTAGCGGTCGGCCAACTGTGCAACGCGCTGCACGTAGTACTGGGTCTCCTTGTAGGGAGGCACACCACCATGCCGATCCACCGCACCTTCGCCGGCGTTGTAACCCGCTGCGGCCAAGGTCAGGTTGCCGTTGAAACGACGCAGCAACCACGACAGATATTGCACGCCACCACGGATGTTCTGGCCGGCGTCGTAGGAATCGGACACACCGAAACGACGCGCCGTGGGTGGCATCAACTGCATCAGACCCTGTGCCCCGGCGCGACTGAGCGCGGTCGGGTTGAACGCTGATTCGGCATGGATGATGGCCCGCACCACTGCCTCCTCGACACCGAACTCGCGTGCGGCCGAGGCGATCTCGGTGCTGTAGGCCTGGGTGTTCAGGCGCACCGAGCCGAAGTTGACCCGGGAGTTCACGCCGCAGGCAAAGCAACGCTCGATGTAGCTGTATTGAATGGTGCGCACCGCGCCGATGTTGGCCACCTGGGCCGGCCGGCTGCTGGTGTAGTGGCGCACCCCATCCTTCATATAAGAGTAGACCTGGCCACTGACCACCCGTTGCGCCCGCCCCGCCGTTGCTGGCGCTGGCGTGGGTGGCAGTGCGGTGGGGGCGGCCTGTGCAGCCACCGCCGTCGAACTGTCATTGGCTTGGCTTGCGGGAGCCACAGCAGCTACCGGGGTGGCGACGGGCGCCGGGGTCGGCGGTACATGGCGCGGCACGTCGCGGGTCGGCCGATAACTGCTGACCACGCTGCAGCTCGCGCCACTGACGCGTTTGCTGACGTAATTGGGCACCCCATCGCTGCCGACGCACTTGTACAGCGTGCCGGCACTGGCCGGCGAGGCGACCAATGCTGCTGCGAGAATGCCGGTGATCCCCAAAATCCCCTTCATGGGCGGGAGTCTCCCAGCTTCGCCGGGGCTTGCCAAGTATTTGACGCAGCGGCTTTCGTGCTCGGGCCCGCGGACCGATACAATAGGCGGCTACGAATGCAGCCCCAGTGGCTGCGTGCCCGCCCACCCGTCTGGAATAAGCGCCATGCCCGGGACGCCAGCAACTCCCCTGCCGATCACGGCCAGCTCCGCCGTGCCTACTGTTGAAATGACCACACCCGAACTGATTCCCCTGCCCGGCCAGCGGCCGACGGTTGCCGGCGGCGCGCGCGGCAAGCTCTACATCAAGACCCACGGTTGCCAGATGAACGAGTACGACTCGACCAAGATGGCCGACGTACTCGCCGCCGCCGAGGGCCTGGAGCTGACCGACAACCCCGAAGAAGCCGACGTGGTGCTGGTCAACACCTGTTCCATCCGCGAAAAGGCACAGGAAAAGGTGTTCAGCCAGCTCGGCCGCTGGAAGGCGCTCAAGGCCAATGGCCGCGACGTCATCATCGGCGTCGGCGGTTGCGTGGCCTCGCAGGAGGGCGAAGCCATCGTCAAGCGCGCGCCCTATGTGGACCTGGTGTTTGGCCCGCAGACCCTGCACCGCCTGCCGGAGCTGATCCGCGCCCGCCGCGAGCAGAACAAGCCGCAGGTGGACATCAGCTTCCCCGAGATCGAGAAGTTCGACCGCATGCCAGAGCCGCGCGCCGAGGGCCCGTCGGCCTTCGTCTCGATCATGGAAGGCTGCTCGAAGTACTGCTCGTTCTGCGTGGTGCCGTATACCCGTGGTACCGAGGTCAGCCGGCCGTTCGAGGACGTGCTGGTGGAATGCGCACAGCTGGCCGAACAGGGCGTGCGTGAGATCAACCTGCTCGGCCAGAACGTCAACGCCTATCGCGGCCCGTACGGCGATGGCGAGATTGCCGACCTCGGCCTGCTGATCCGCACCCTTGCCGAAATCGACGGCATCGGCCGCATCCGCTTCACCACCTCGCACCCGCTGGAGTTCAGTGATTCACTGGTGGACGCCTACCGCGACGTGCCGAAACTGGCCAACTACCTGCACCTGCCGGTACAGGCCGGCAGCGACCGCGTGCTCAGCGCGATGAAGCGCGGCTACACCGCGCTGGAGTTCAAGGCCAAGATCCGCAAGCTGCGCGCGGTCCGCCCGGACATCTCGATCAGCTCGGACTTCATCGTTGGCTTCCCCGGCGAAACCGATGCCGATTTCGAGAAGACCATGAAGCTGATCGAGGACGTGGGCTTCGACCAGAGCTTCTCCTTCATTTATTCACGCCGCCCCGGCACCCCCGCTGCCGACCTGGAAGACACCACCAGCGATGCCGACAAGCACGCCCGGCTGTCGCGGCTGCAGGCACATATCAATGAGCATGCCGCCGGCATCTCCGCGCGCATGGTTGGCACGGTGCAGAACGTGCTGGTCGAGGGCCCGTCGCGCAAGGACCCGAAGGAGCTGACCGGCAAGACCGAGAACATGCGTTCGGTGAACTTCCCAGCCAGTTCGCGGCTGATCGGGCAGTTTGTCGATGTGTTGATCACCGAGGCCTTCAGCAATTCGCTGCGTGGGCGGGTGGTTACGCAGGATTGAGGTCAGGGCAGCGACGGCTGCTGCTGTGCTTTCTTACGGAAGGTGGGCTGCGCGGGCTAGAGGCGGGGTCCACTGGTCCGAAGCAGGAGCGGCCCCCTGCCCCCGCTCCAAGCCCCGGCCCTCGCGCTGGAGCAAGGGCGTTCGATCCGCAGCGAATCAGCGGTTCGCAAGCCGCCCCTCTCACCCCGCTGGCGGGAGGGGAACAGCCGTCGTTGCTCGTTTCTGCTTTGAAAAGCCGTCGCTGCTCTTTTTCGCTTCTTACCGCTCGCCTTTGCCCCAGCACTGCGGTCATTTATTCGCCACACCGACCCAGCGCCCGCCGTTATTGGGCTGCGCAGGGTTATCCACATGTTCATCCCGAATCGATCCACAAAAATTGTGGACAACTTGTTACCCCTAAACCGTCAAATGTGGCGGTTTTTTAACCATCCCGCCAAGAGGCTTATGCCGCAAGGGCTGGACAGGGATATCCACAGCTTGGCCCACGCCGCATCCACATCGGCTGTGGAGAACCCCGAACCACTATCTGCCCCGCTGGTGGTCCGTCAGCCGCAGGGGTACCCTTCCAAGGTCCAAGGCACGGCTTCGCCGGCCAGCAACTGTCAGTGAAAATGACCACCACCACGCATCGCGACTTCACTCTCGACCCGATTGATAACGAACGGCTGGCCAATCTGGCTGGGCCGTTCGACGAGCATCTGCGCCAGATCGAACTCAAGCTGGGCGTTGAGATTGCCAACCGCGGCAATGTCTTCCGCGTCAGCGGCCCCGGCAAGACCGCACTGGAAGCTGAAAAGCTGCTCAAGGCACTTTATGTGGAAGCCGCCGAAGCTGTCTTCGACAGCCACGCCATCCACCTGCGCTTGAACCGCGCCAACGTCGATCACGTGACCGAGCAGGCCTATGAAGCGCAGGAAGTAGCGATCAAGGTCAAGCGCGGCACCGTGCGTGGCCGCGGCCTCAACCAGGCCAGCTACCTGCACCAGATCGCCACCCACGACATCAGCTTCGGCATCGGCCCGGCCGGTACCGGCAAGACCTTCCTGGCAGTGGCGATGGCGGTAGACGCACTGAATGAATCGCGCGTGCAGCGCCTGATCCTGGTGCGCCCGGCAGTGGAAGCAGGCGAGAAGCTGGGCTTCCTGCCCGGCGACCTGACCCAGAAGGTCGACCCCTACCTGCGCCCGCTCTACGACGCCCTGTACGAAATGCTGGGCGTGGAAAAAGTGGCCAAGCTGCTTGAGAAGAATGTCATCGAGATCGCTCCGCTGGCTTACATGCGCGGCCGCACGCTCAATGACGCCTTCGTGATCCTGGACGAAGCGCAGAACACCACCATCGAGCAGATGAAGATGTTCCTGACCCGCCTGGGTTTCGGCTCGACCGCGGTCGTCACCGGCGACCTGACCCAGACCGACCTGCCCAAGCACGTCAAGTCCGGCCTGCGCGACGCCATCGAGGTGCTGCGCGGCGTGGACGGGGTCAGCTTCACCTTCTTTGAATCGCGCGACGTGGTGCGCCATCCGCTGGTGGCCCGCATTGTCAGCGCCTATGACCGCCGCGACCTGCAGCAGGTCAAGCCCGGAGCAAGCGAATGACCAAGGGTCCCGTGCGTCTTGATGTCGCCGTCAGCTACGCCATGCCGCGCGCCGGTCTGCCGGCAGCGGTGAGCTTCCGCCGCTGGGTGGCTGCCGCTCTCAAAGGCCGCATCCGTGAGGCGGACCTGGCCATCCGCGTGGTCGACGCCAAGGAAGGTCAGTCACTGAACCGCCACTACCGGGGTAAGGACTACGCTACCAATGTGCTCAGCTTTCCGGCCGAGCTGCCCGAAGGCCTGCCCAAGGGAGTGAAATTCCCGCTGCTGGGCGATCTGGTGATCTGCGCCCCGGTGGTCGCCCGCGAGGCCGAGGAACAGGACAAGGCGCTCAACGCGCATTACGCCCACCTCACCGTGCACGGCGTGCTGCATCTGCTGGGCTGGGATCACGAGGACGACAAGGAGGCCGAGGCCATGGAACAGCTGGAACGCGAGATCCTGGCCGACCTGGGCATCGCCGACCCCTACGCCAACGAGCAGTAGGCACAGGTAGTGCCGAGCCATGCTCGGCAGGGGCCTTCCCAGCAAGGTCATGTAGTGCCGAGCCATGCTCGGCAAAGCCATTACCCGCAATGCCCGGTAGTGCCCGGCCATGCTCGGCAGAAGCTCTACCGGTAAAACCCCTGCCGAGCATGGCTCGGCACTACCCCTGCTCGCTCCTACTGCACAGCGCCGCACCGCGATGCCGTTATCATCGGCATCAGGACTTCACCGAATGAATGCCGTGCGCTCAACCTGCCTGCTCCCGCTCTTGCTCGTCGCCGCCTCGGCCAAAGCCCAGCCCACCATCGACCTGCCTGCCCTGATCGAATGCCGGCAGAGCGTCAGCGAGTTCGCCGCTTTGGCACCGATCGCCAATGACCCGCTGAAAGCGGTAGCGTTGGGCTGGCGGCCCTTGCCGCAGGGCAACCTGTTCATGGCCGAGTATATGTTGAACACCCCGATCACGGTGTTCGGGCACAGCGCCGACCATATCGCCATGGCCGGCGGCACCATCATCGCCATCCTCGACATGCCCGATCCGCGCCCGCTGGCCAAACAGCTGGAGCTGGAGACCGGCTACGACGCACCGGACAAGTTCATGGCTGGCCGCGAGCTGGTCAGCCGCGATGTCAACGACGCCAAGACCGGCGAAGCGCTGATTGAATCGGTGATCCTGGGCGTGTCCACGGTCAAATCCCACCCGGGCAAAACCCTGGCCGGCTGCACCTACAGCCTGGACCTGCCGGCCGAGGGAGAAGCCCCACCTGCGCCAGCCAAACCGGCCGATACCCCGGCCGATGTACCGCAGGTAGCCCCCAGCGTGCAGACCCCCAACCCACCGGC
This sequence comes from Stenotrophomonas sp. STEN063, assembly GCF_056854515.1. Taxonomy (NCBI): domain Bacteria; kingdom Pseudomonadati; phylum Pseudomonadota; class Gammaproteobacteria; order Lysobacterales; family Lysobacteraceae; genus Stenotrophomonas; species Stenotrophomonas sp. STEN063. The sequence continues at coordinate 32,878 of NZ_JBXFWF010000010.1, read as the reverse complement.
GGCCTGAGCAGGCGACGGCAAACATCCTGCTAGACTTGCAGGCACCGCCCGGCCTGCCGGGTGCAGTCAAACCAAGAGATGTCTGAAGACGACAGTAGTACCTCGCCCGAGAACGGTGAGAAGAAACGCAGCTGGCTGGAGCGCCTGGGTTCGGCGTTCTCCAGTGAACCCCATACCCGCGACGAGCTGGTTGGCATCCTGCAGACGGCACAGCAGGACGGCCTGATCGCCGCAGACACCCTGCGGATGATGGAAGGCGCCATTTCGGTGGCCGAGCTGACCGTCGGCGACGTGATGATCCCGCGCTCGCACATGGTGTCCTTGCCGGTGGATCGGCCTTTCATCGAGCTGATGAAGCAGGTGGTCGATTCCGGCCACTCGCGCTTCCCGGTGCACGGTGAGAACAAGGACGACATCCTCGGCATCCTGCTGGCCAAGGACCTGCTGCGCGGCGTGGTCGCCGACAACAGCCACGCCAGCGTGCGCGAGCTGCTGCGTCCGGCGGTGCTGATCCCCGAATCGAAGAAGCTCAATGTGCTGCTCAAGGAGTTCCGGCTCTCGCGCAACCACATGGCGATCGTGGTCGACGAGTACGGCGGCGTTGCCGGCCTGGTCACCATCGAGGACGTGCTGGAGCAGATCGTCGGCCAGATCGACGATGAGCATGACGAGACCGAAGACCACACCTCGCAGATCGCCATCCTCGCCGATGGCCGTTATGTGGTGGACGCGCTGACCACCATCGGCGATTTCAACGAGCGCTTCGGCGCCGAGTTCTCCGATGACGATTACGACACCATCGGCGGCCTGGTCACCGAGGCCGTCGGCCATCTGCCGGAAATCGGCGATGAGCTGACCCTGGAGCGCTTCGTGTTCCGGGTGGCCAAGGCCGACGCACGCCGCGTGCAGGCCTTCCACGTGACCATCCTGCCACCCGAAGACCAGGACGAAGCTTGATCACCCTGCGCCTGCCGCGGCTGCTGTCCGCGTTTGCGTCGTTGTTCCTGCTGCTGGCCGCGATGGCCAGCAGCGCTCAACCGGTCGCCAACCAAGCCAGCGAAGCCAACACACACCCGGCACCGCGCATCGGCGTGGTGACCATGCTGCCCGGCGAAGTGTTCTTCGAACGCTTCGGCCATGACGCACTGGTGGTGTTGGACCCGGCAAGCGGGCAGGCAACGTCGTACAACTTTGGCTTCTTTGACCCGTCCGAACCGGATTTCATCGGCAACTTCGTGCGCGGCAAGATGATGTATTACCTGGTCGCCCTGCCGCTGGAGCAGGATCTGGCGCAGTACGAGAGCGTCGGCCGCGGCGCGAACATCCAGTGGCTGGATCTGCCGCCGGCACAGGCACAGGCGCTGGCTGATGCACTGGCCGAACGCGCCAAGCCCGAGAACGCGCGCTACCGCTACGACTACTTCACCGCCAACTGCGCCACCATGGTGCGCGACAGCCTGGACCAGGCCATGGGCGGCGCCCTGCAATCGCAGCTGGCCGGTCGCTCGCGTGGCAATAGCTACCGCAGCGAATCGGTGCGACTGGCCTCGCCTTCGCCGTGGATGTGGCTGGGCTTTGACATCGGGCTGGGCCCGAATGCCGACCAACCGCTGTCGCGCTGGCAGGAAGCCTTCGTACCCATGCGTCTGGCCGACAGTCTGCGCGAAGTACGCAATAGTGAAGGCCGGCCGCTGGTACAGGCCGAACAGGAATTGCTGCCGCAGCGCCTGCCACCCGAGCCAAAGGAAAAGCAGCGCTCCTGGTGGCCGTGGCTGCTGGCCGGCCTCGTCGTTGCCGCCGCGCTGTACGCCGCACGCTGCAAGCCGCGCTTGATCGGCGGATTCGCGCTGCCGTTCTGGCTGTTCTGTGGCGTCGCCGGTGGCCTGCTGACCTTCCTGTGGGGCTTCAGTGAGCATCAGGCCGCGTGGGCCAACCGCAACCTGTTGCTGCTCAGTCCGCTGGCATTGCTGTTGCTTCCCGGCGCATGGAGCCTGCTGCGCGGGCGCCAACCGCGCACCTGGTTCCGCGTCGTCCTGTGGCTGATGACCGGCATTGCGCTGCTGGCGTTGCCGCTGCATTGGCTGTCGCTGCAGGCGCAGTTCAACATGCAGTGGATCGTGCTGCTGCTGCCCATCCACATCACGCTGGCGCTGATCCTGGGGCGCCGCAGCTTGGCGTCAACGGCCAGCTGAGGCACGATGCCGGGATGACTACCGGCATCACTCCAACTCCCGTCCAGGCCAACCCGGCCTGCGTGATCAATTGCACCTGGTACGGTGCCGACGGCACACAGCGCCCGCTCGATCTGGACAGCATCAGCGACGTGCTCGCCGATGATGCCAAGGGCTTCGTCTGGGTTGGCCTGTACGAACCCAGCGACGCCATCCTGGACAAGGTGCAGGAAGAATTCGACCTGCACCCGCTGGCAATCGAAGACACCCGCAAGGCGCACCAGCGGCCCAAGATCGAAACCTACGGCAATTCCTTGTTCGTGGTGGTGCACACCGCGCAGGTCGTGGATGAGCGTATCCGTTACGGCGAAACCCATGCCTTCCTCGGCCCGCGCTTCCTGGTGACGGTGCGCCACGGCGCCTCGCTGTCGTATGCGCCGGTGCGCGCGCGGCTGGAACAGGAACCCGAACTGCTGGCGATGGGCCCCTCGTTCTGCCTGTACTCGGTGCTGGATGCGGTAGTCGACCACTACCTGCCGATCACCGACAGCTTCCGCGACACCCTGGACCTGCTGGAGAAAAACATCTTCGCCGACACCTATGAGCGGCGCACGGTGATCCGTCTGTACGAACTCAAGCGCGAGCTCAACAAGATGCGACTGGCGGTGGCGCCACTGCAGGATGCCTTGGCGCAGCTGCAACGCAACCAGGCGCAGTTGATCAACGAGGAAGTCCGGCTTTATCTGCGCGATGTGCAGGACCACGCTGCCCGCGTCAACGACGCCATCGATACCTTGCGCGAAATGCTGGGCACCGCACTGAGCGTCAACCTCTCTCTGGTGACGTTGGCACAGGGCGAGACAGTCAAGCAACTCGGTGCCTGGGCAGCGCTGTTGGCCGCGCCAACCCTGGTCACCAGCTGGTACGGCATGAACTTCGCACACATGCCGGAGCTGGCTGGGCGCTTCGCCTATCCGCTGCTGATGCTCGGCGTCGGCGTGATCTGCGTGGTGCTGTACCGCCTGTTCAAACGTTCCGGCTGGCTTTGACCAGCTACCCTGTCTTTCCAGAGAGCAACCATGCAGCACGACCACGCCAATCCCGCCCGTCGCAGCTTCCTGCGCAACACCTTGATCGCCGGCGCCGCCGCACTCCCCCTGTCGCAGATCGCGTCTGCACAGACTGCGGCCGACTCCGACAACGCCCTGCCCGAATCCATGCACGCCCTGAAATCGGTCGCTGCGCAGGTGGTACCGATCGGCAACGACGAGCGCATCGCACGCGTGGCCAAGGCCCAGCGACTGATGGCCGAACACGGCATCGATGCCGTGTTCATCGGCGCTGGCAGCTCGCTGACCTATTTCACCGGCATGCGCTGGTGGGACAGCGAGCGCCTCACCGGCGTAATCATTCCGCGCAGGGGCGAGCCGGTCTACGTGACACCGGAGTTCGAACGGATGCGCACGCTGGAGCAGATCAAGCTCGGCAACGACGTACGCGGCTGGCAGGAAGATGAGGACCCCTACGCCCTGGTCGCCAAGGTGCTGCGTGACATGGGCCATGCCACCGGCACCTTGGGCATGGAAGAAGCCGTGCCCTACTTCCGCGCCAAAGGCATTGCCGACGCCCTGCCGCAGGCCAAGGTGGTACCGGCATGGCCGGTGGTATCGGGCTGCCGCCGGGTCAAGAGCGCTGCCGAGCTGGCATTGATGAAGCTGGCCAATGAAGCCACGCTGGCCGTGTACGAGGCGGTGTGGAAGGCCTTGAAGCCAGGCATGACCGAGCAGGACATCGCCGGCCTGCTGGCCATGGCCTACGCGCGTACCGGCTTGCAGGGCGATGCCAGCGTCAACATCGGCAAATACACCGCCTCCCCGCACGGCTCGGACAAACCGCAGCATCTGGTCGAAGGCACACCGATCATCTTCGATGGCGGTTGCCGCGCCGGTGGCTATACCAGCGACATCACCCGTACCGTAGTGCTGGGCCAGCCCGATGACGAGATCCGCAAGGTATTCGACATCGTGTTGAAGGCACAGACGGCGGCATTGAACACCGCACGTCCGGGCGTGGCGATGGGCGATGTGGATGCCGCGGCACGCAAGGTGATCAGCGATTCCGGCTACGGCCCGGACTACCGCTATTTCAGCCATCGTCTTGGGCACGGCATCGGCCTGGACATGCACGAATGGGATTACCTGGTGCGCGGCAACACCCACCTGCTGGAACCGGGCATGACCTTCAGCGACGAACCCGGCATCTACATTCCGGACCGCTTCGGCGTGCGCCTGGAAGACATCCTCTACGTCACCGAAGATGGCGCGGCGCTGATGACGCCGCAGAGCAAGTCCATCGACCAGCCATTTGGGTGATGAGAGCGGCTGCCCGTTTTGTGGGAGCGGGGTAAGCCGCGAAGCCACCTCAGCATCAGAGGCGACAGAGCCTACCCCTCCCTAACCCTCCCCTTCGCTGCGCGAAAGGGAGGGAGCTACATCCGTAGTGCCGAGCCATGCTCGGCTGGGGCTTTACCAGCAGGCCATGTGGGAGCGGCATAAGCCGCGAAGCCACCAATGCGCAAAACACTTCAAGAGCCTGCAATCCGCTTCACTACAGTTGCTGGTTTTCGTGGGCGCGCATGGATTGCCAGCTTCGCGGCTCACGCCGCTCCTACAAGCTCGGCGTCAGGCCACATAGACCGTCTTGATGTTCATGAATTCATGAATACCCGGTCCCGCCAGCTCACGCCCAAAGCCCGAGCGCTTGGTCCCGCCAAACGGCAGCCGCGCATCACTCTTCACCACTGAATTGACGAAGGCCGCGCCGCATTGCAGTTGCACCGCGACGTTCTCGCCGCGCAGTACATCGCGGGTCCAGACACTGCCACCCAGGCCAAAGCTGGTGTCATTGGCGACACGCACGGCCTCGGCCTCGTCCTTGACCCGGATGATCGCTGCCACTGGCCCGAACAACTCCTGGTCATACGCCGGCATGCCGGGCCCAACGTTATCCAGGATCGTGGCCTGGTAGCCTGCGTTGCTGCCAGCTACCGGCGAACCGCCCAGCAACACTTTCGCGCCCTTGTCCACGCTGGCGCGCACCTGCTTGTGCAGCTCGTCGCGCAGGTCAGCGCGCGCCATTGGCGCGAGGGTGCTGTCCTCGTCCTGCGGATCGCCGTACACGCGCGCCTGCGCGCCCTCGATGTAGCGCTGCACGAAAGCATCAGCAATGGAGTCAAGCAGGATGAAGCGCTTGGCAGCAATGCAGGTCTGCCCGGCGTTGTCGAAGCGCGAGCGCACCGCTGCAGCCGCCGCCAGATCCAGATCGGCGTCATCCAGCACCACGAAGGCATCACTTCCGCCCAGCTCCATCACGCACTTCTTCAGCTGGTCGCCCGCGTTCGCCGCAATCGACCGCCCTGCACGCTCGCTGCCGGTCAGGGTGACCGCCTTGATACGACGATCACGCAGCACCTCGGCGGCCTGATCGTTGTCGATATGCAGTACATCGAACACCCCCTCCGGAATACCGGCCGCGGCAACCACCTCGCGCAGCAGGTCCGCACAGCCGGGCACATTGCTGGCGTGTTTGAGCAGGGCGACATTGCCGGCCATCAAGCCCGGCGCGAGGAAGCGGATCACCTGCCAGATCGGGAAATTCCAGGGCATCACCGCCATCACGCAACCGATGGGCTGGTAGATGACGTAGCTGCGCTGGGCTTCGGTGGGGATCGGCTGCGGCTTCAGGTAATCGGCGGCGTGGTCGGCGTAGTACTCGCAACCGGCGGCGCTCTTCTCGATCTCGGCCAAGGCTTCGCGGCGCAGCTTGCCCATTTCGGCGGTCATCGTGCGCTGGATCTCGTCGCGGCGCTCACGCAGGCCTGCAGCAACCTTGCGCAGATGGTCACCACGCTGCTCCAGTGACAATGCCGACCATTGTGGAAACGCCGATTCAGCTGCGGCCAGTCGCTGCTCGATGCCAGCGGCAGTCAGCAGCTCAACCGTGCGCACGATCTCGCCATTGAAGGGATTGATAGTCTGATACGACGCCATGGACTCACCTGCATTCAACGAATGCAGGGATGGTAGCGCCGCGAATGTTGCGCGCAGGTAAATCCCAAGCGGCCCTGTAGTGCCGAGCCATGCTCGGCAGGGGCTTTACCAAGGATCCATCAGCCGCTCCCATCATTGTAGGAGCGGCGTCAGCCGCGAAGCTGGCAGCAATGAAATCACCAGCATGAGTGCGATCTGACCGCTCAACGGCTTCGCGGCTGACGCCGCTTCAACATTGGTGATGGTTTGCCGGGAAAGCCTCTTGCCGAGCATGGCTCGGCACTACATGGGCATTGCTGGTGAAACCCTTGCCGAGCATGGCTCGGCACTACAGGGCTGTTCAGCCGTTTTCCTGCAGCGCCAGCTGCATGTCGCGCTGGCGTCGCTTGTCGGCACGGGCCGAGATCCACCAACCCAGCACCGCGACCGTCGATACCGCCAGCACCATCAGCGTGGCCAGGGCGTTGATCTTCGGGCTCACGCCCATGCGCACCGAGGCAAAGATCTTCATCGGCAACGTGGTCGAGCTGGGCCCGGCGACGAAGCTGGCGATCACCACGTCGTCCAGCGACAAGGTGAAAGCCAGCAGCCAGCCGGACAGCAGCGCCGGGGCGATGATCGGCAAGGTGATCAGGAAGAACACCTTGAGCCGGTTCGCACCCAGGTCCATCGCCGCTTCTTCCAGCGAGCGGTCCAGCTCCTGCAGGCGCGAAGACACCACCACCGTGACGAAGGAAATGGTGAAGGTCACATGCGCGATCCAGATCGCCACAACGCCCTTTGATGGCAGGCCGAACAGGCCGCCCATCGACACCAGCATTAACAGGATCGACAGGCCGATGATCACTTCCGGCATCACCAGTGGCGCGGTCACCAATGCACCGAACACAGTCTTGCTGGGAAAACGCTTGAAGCGGGTCATCGCCATCGCCGCCATGGTGCCGATCACCATCGATGCACTCGCCGTCCAGAACGCGATCTTGATGCTGATCCACGCCGCCTGCAGCAGCTGTCGATCACGGAACAACTCGCCGTACCACTGCGTCGAGAAGCCGGCCCACACCGTCGCCAGCCGCGAAGAGTTGAACGAGTACACCATCAACAACAGGATCGGCAGGTACAGGAACGCAAAGCCGAGCAACAGGATGCTCCAACCCAACCAGGAACTACGCCGGGTCATGCTCATGCCAGCTTCCCTTCCAGCTCACGCTGCTGCGAACGGTTGAAGATGATGATGGGGATCAGCAGCAGGATCAGCATCACGATCGCCACCGCCGAGGCCAGCGGCCAGTCACGGTTGTTGAAGAACTCGCCCCACAGCACGCGGCCGATCATCAAGGTATCCGGGCCACCGAGCATTTCCGGGATCACGAATTCACCCACCGCCGGGATCATCACCAGCATGCAGCCAGCGATGATGCCGCTACGCGACAGCGGCAAGGTAATGCGCAGGAAGGCCTGCCAGGGCTTGGCGCCGAGGTCATAGGCAGCTTCCAGCAGACGGTGGTCGAGCTTTACCAGGTTGGCGTACAGCGGCAGCACCATGAACGGCAGGTAGCAGTAGACGATGCCGATATACGCCGCCGCCGGGGTGTAGAGGATGCGCAGCGGCTCGTCGATCAAACCAATGCTCATCAGCGTGCGGTTGATCAGCCCATTGCTGTCGAGGATGCCGATCCAGGCATAGACGCGGATCAGGAACGAGGTCCACGACGGCAGCACCACCAGCATCATCGCGATGTTGCGCGCCGACGGCGACATGCGCGAGATCACGTAGGCCATCGGGTAGCCGATCAGCAAGGTCAGCAGTGTGGAGATCACCGCGATCTTGATCGAGCTCAGGTAGGCCACCACGTACTGGCTGTCGGTGAACAGCGCGGTGTAGTTGCCCAGGTTGAGATTGACCGTGAACGCATTGTCCACGTATTCCACGATGGAGGTGTACGGCGGCATCGCCACCGCCATCTTGGCGAAGGAGATCTTCAACACGATCAGGAACGGGATCGCGAAGAACAGCAACAGCCACAGGTACGGCACGCCGATCACACCCGCGCGTGCACCCGGCAGCCACCGCCGCCAACCGCTGGTGAGTGGACTGGTCGCGCTCATGAGGTCAGCACCACGCCGTCGTTGTCGTCCCAGGACACCCAGACTTCGTCGTTCCAGGTGATGCCGTCGCTATCCCAACGCTTCATGTTGGCGAAGTTGGACAGGATCTTGGCACCACTGGGCAGGCGCACGTGGTAGACCGAGTGACTGCCGAAATAGGCGATGTCCTCGACCACGCCGAAGGCCTTGTTGGTGTCGCCCTCGGGCTCTTCCTTGGCGATATGCACCTTCTCCGGACGCAGCGCAAACGCCACCGGCTGGCCTTCGTAACCAGTGATGCCGTGGCCGACGTAGATCGGCGCCGGGAAGTCGGCGGTACGCACGGTGACGTATTCGGGCAGATCCTCGTCGATCACGCCTTCGAAGGAATTCACCGAGCCGATGAAGCTGGCGACGAAGCGGTTGGCCGGTTGCTCGTAGATGTCGTCCGGCTTGCCGATCTGCTGGATCCAGCCCTGGTCCATCACCGCGATGCGGGTGGCCATGGTCATGGCTTCTTCCTGGTCGTGGGTGACCATCACGCAGGTCACGCCGAGCTGCTCGATGATGTTGACCAGCTCCAGCTGCATCTTCGAGCGCAGCTTCTTGTCCAGCGCGCCCATCGGCTCGTCCAGCAACAGCAGCTTGGGGCTCTTGGCCAGCGAACGCGCCAGCGCTACACGCTGCTGCTGGCCGCCGGACAGCTGGTGCGGCTTGCGCTTGCCCAGCTTCTGCAGCTGCACCAGCTCCAGCATCTCGCCGACGCGGCGGGCGATGGCGTCCTTGGCCATGCCGTCCTGCTTGAGGCCGAAGGCGATGTTCTGCTCCACCGTCATGTGCGGGAACAGCGCATAGGACTGGAACATCATGTTGATCGGCCGCTCGTAGGGCGGCAGCGCGGTAATCGGCTGACCGTCGAGCAGGATCGTGCCCTTGGTCGGGGTTTCAAAGCCGGCCAGACAGCGCAGCAGGGTGGACTTGCCGCTGCCCGAACCGCCCAGCAGGGCAAAGATCTCGCCCTTGCGCACGTCCAGGTTGACGTCGTCGACGGCGACGAAGCCATCGAATTCCTTGCGCAGATCACGGATGGACAGGTAGCCGGGCTCGCTGTTCAAGGCGATGGCCTCTGGCTTGGCGTCAACGGGCATGTAGGGCTCCGGAAGCAGGCAGATGAACAAACGCGCGTAGTGTAGCCCCCTGATTTTGTGGGCGACACCGCTGGCTGTGGCGGTTGGGGTCCAATTGAAGCTGCACGACCTGTAGGAGCGGCGTGAGCCGCGAAGCTCACAGTGCGTGAAGGCGCGCCAAGGGCTTACCCCTCCCCAACCCTCCCCTTGGCTGCGCCAAAGGGAGGGAGACAAGCCCCGCAGCCTGCAAACACCCATGTAGTGCCGAGCCATGCTCGGCAGGTCAGCTGTGGGAGCGGCGTCAGCCGCGAAGCTGGCAATGCCTGAAGGCCAAAAGCTTACCCCTCCCCAGCCCTCCCCTTGGCTGCGCCAAAGGGAGGGGGCCAAGCGCCGGCTTCATCATCTCTGCCGGCAACCGTTACTCCGCGAACGCCACAAACAACAACGCCTCCCTGCGAGAGGGAGGCGTTGCAAAGATTCAGACGCTAAACCGGCCTCAAATCAACGACCGGTCTTGATCTCGGTCCACAGGCGGGTGTACAGCTTGTCCGTCTCCGGGCTGTTAATCGCATAGGTGAACATCTTGGCGGCCACGTCTTCGGCCGGGTAGATGGTCTTGTCGTCGCGGATGGCCGGATCGACCAGCGAGGTCGCCGACTTCACCGGGTTGGCGTAGTGGGTCACGTTGGTGTTCTTGGCCGCTACCTCGGGCTCCAGCAGGTAGTTGATGAAGGCATAGGCGTTGCCCGGATGCTTGGCATCCTTGGGGATGGCCAGCATGTCGAACCACTGCGGCGCGCCTTCCTTCGGGATGGAGTAGGCAACTTCCACGCCGTTCTTGGCCTCTTCGGCGCGGTCACGGGCCTGGATGATGTCGCCCGACCAGCCGACCACCAGGCAGGTGCTGCCATTGGCCAGCGAACCGACGTACTGCGAGGAGTGGAAGTTCTGCACGTACGGACGGATCGACTTGAGCAGGTCCGCTGCCTTCTGCAGCACGGCCGGGTCGGCGCTATGCGGGTCTTCGCCCAGGTAATGCAGGGCCACCGGGATCATGTCGGCCGGGGTGTCCAGCAGGGTCACGCCGCAGTCCTTCATCTTGGCGATGTTTTCCGGCTTGAACACCAGGTCCCAACTGTTGGCGATGTCGGCGCTGCCGCCGAAACGCTCTTTCAGCTTGGCCACGTTGTAACCGATGCCGGTGCTGCCCATCATGTAGGGCACGCCGTACTGGTTGCCCGGGTCCTGGCCAGCGATACGCTGCATCACCGCCGGGTCGAGGTTGGCCAGGTTCGGGATCTTGCTCTTGTCCAGCGGCAGGAACACGCCGGCCTGGATCTGGCGGCCGAAGAAATTCAGCGTCGGCACCACGATGTCGTAGCCGCTGTCGCCGGTCAGCAACTTGGTCTCGACCATTTCATCGCTGTCGAACACGTCGTAGGTGACCTTGATACCGGTCGACTTCTCGAAGTTCGGGATGGTGTCTTCGGCGATGTAATCCGAATAGTTATAGACATTGAGGACCTTGGCCTCGCCGCCTTCAGCGGGCTTGCCGCCAGTTTCCTTGCCGCCGCAGGCAGCAAGCAGGGAAATGGCGACACCAACGGTCAGAATGCGCAGATTCATGGGTTCTCCAGTGTGATCCGGGAGCGGTATGGGGGACCGGCCAAGCCGGGAAGTGGGCATATTGTCCCATCTGCGGCGGTTTTGTGTGTAGAAAATGGGTGTAAGGCTTGTGGGAGCGGCGCGAGCCGCGAAGCCACTGCAAGAACAGCCAGAGCAAAGCTTACCCCTCCCCAACCCTCCCCTTCGCTGCGCGAAAGGGAGGGCGGCAAGCCTCGCGATCAAACATTCAGCAGCAGGAACTCGCGCTCCCAGGAGCTGATCACGCGGAAGAAGGTCTCGTATTCCTTGCGCTTGACCGAGACGTAGGCGCGGCAAAAACGTCGTCCCAAGAGCTCCTGCAGGGCTTCGCAGCCCTCCAGCGCATCCAGTGACTCGCCCAGCGAGCGCGGCAGTTCGTAGCCCAGCTCCTTGGCGTTGCCGCTGATCGGGGTGGTCGGCGTCAGCTTTTCGCGGATGCCCAACAGGCCACAGGCCAGCGTCGCCGCCATCGCCAGGTAGGGATTGGCGTCGGAGCCGGCAAAGCGGCTCTCCACGCGGTTGTTCTCCAGGCTGTCCATGGGCACACGCAGGCCGCAGGTGCGGTTGTCGAAACCCCACTCCACATTGCTCGGCGATACCTCGCCAAATACCAGCCGGCGATAGGAGTTCACGTTCGGGGCGAAGAAGCCCATCGCCGCCGGCACGTACTTCTGCAGGCCAGCCAGGTAATTGTCGAAGGTCTCGCTGTACTCGCCTTCGGCGTGGCCGGCAAACACATTGCGGCCATCGGCGATGCGCACCAGGCTCTGGTGGATGTGCATGGCGCTGCCGGGCTCGGTCTCCATCGGCTTGGCCAGGAAGGTCGCATAGATGCCGTGACGCAGCGCCGCCTCGCGCATGGTGCGCTTGAACAGGAATACCTGGTCGGCCAGCGACATCGCGTCGGAATGGGTGAAATTGACCTCCAGCTGCGCGGCGCCGGATTCGTGGATCAAGGTGTCCACGTCCAGCTTCATCGCATCGCAGTAGTCGTACATCAGGTCGAGGATGGGATCGAATTCATTGACCGCATCGATCGAATACGACTGCCGCGCGGTCTCCGGGCGACCGGAGCGACCAGCAGGCGGCAGCAGCGGGAAATCCGGGTCGGTGTTCTTCTGCACCAGGAAGAACTCCACTTCCGGCGCCACCACCGGCTTCAGCCCAAGCGCTTCGTAGGCCGCCAGTACCCGCCGCAACACATTGCGCGGTGCCAGCTCGTGCGGCTGGCCATTCTTGGTGTAGCAGTCGTGGATGATCTGCGCGGTGGGATCGGTCGCCCACGGCACCATCCGCACGGTGTCCGGGTCCGGGCGCAGGATCATGTCCGCGTCGGCCGGCGAGGTCAGCTCGTAGTAGTCATCCGGGTAATCGCCGGTCACCGTGGTGGCGAAAATGCCCTCGGGCAGACGCGTACCGTAATCGTGCGAGAACTTGTCGGCCGGGATGATCTTGCCACGCGCGTTGCCGGTGATATCCGGCACCAGGCATTCAACCTCGGTGATGTGCCGCTCCTTCAGCCAACGCAGCAACAGGCTTTCTTCCTGGACGGCGATGGCGGTTTTACGGCTGCGGGTGCGGGGGCGCGACGTCATGGGGAACCAACTTGTTTGTTTGACCGATAGCGGCGACAGGCCTCGCCGAAGGCTTTGAAAATACCCAGATAGAACGGATTCTCGGTAACCCGCCACTCCGGATGGAACTGCAGGCCGAGCAGGAACGATGGCCCGCTGCCACGAAACGCCTCGATCAGCCCGTCCGGCGCGCGGGCCTCGACCTGCAGCCCTTCACCCAGCCTGGCTACACCCTGCCCGTGCACCGAGTTGACCATCACCTCGTTGCCGCCGGCAATGCCTGCCAGCAAACCACCCGGGCTCAGATTCAGCGCATGCGCCGGCCCATATTGCACTTCCAATGATGACGCCGGGTTTTCACGATGATCCGCCAGCCCGGGCACCTCATGTACTTTCGGGTGCAAGCTGCCACCAAAGGCAACGTTGACCTCCTGGAAGCCACGGCAGATCGCCAGTATCGGCATACCCAATGCCAGCGCCTGCGGAATCAGCCCGAACACATTGGCATCGCGCGCCGGATCATGCGGATTGCCTGGCCAACTGTCACCGCCACCGTAGTGGTGCGGCTCGATATTGCTGGTTGCGCCAGTCAACAGCAGGCCATCCAGCGTGGTCAACCAAGCCTCGGCCGGCAGCGGCGGTTGCAGCAATGGCAGCAGCAATGGCGTGGCCTGCGCGCCGTCGACAACCGCGCGCACGTACTTTTCACCAACGACAAGAAACGGATGGGACCCGATCGGTTTGCTGTCGGTAGGCAAGCCGACCAGCGGCAGGCTGGCCATGGGTAACGCTCATGAGACGTGCCAGCACGCTACCCCTGCCCCACTGATTAGGCAACCAAGTGCCATCCGGCATTCAAGTAATGCAAGGCACACTGCACGGAGTCTTCACCGGCCTGTGCACGCCGCACACGCTGGGGTCGTTACACTTCCCGCCCCCGATTCGGCCTGATGTCCGTGGACGCTGCTGCATCCGTATATCCCCCGAGCTGGTATGCCGCCAGCCAACCCGAACTTCCGCTGCGCGCGCCCTTGCATGGGCAGGCGCGTGCCGACGTGGCTGTGCTCGGTGCCGGTTATACCGGCCTGACCTCCGCGCTGGCCTTGGCCGAGAAGGGCTACAAGGTCACCGTACTGGAAGCCGAACGTGTCGGCTGGGGCGCCTCAGGCCGCAACGGCGGCCAGGCCATCGTCGGCTACGGCTGCGAGCAGGACACGCTGGAGGCCTTGGTTGGCGATGCGGATGCACGGCTGCTGTTTGATTTCTCGCGCGATGGCATGCACATGCTCAAGCAACGTATCGCCAGACACGGCATCGACTGCGACTGGCGCGACGGCCACGCCAGCGTGCCGATCCAGCCGCGTCAGGAACGTGCCCTGCGCAACGACATCGAGCGCATGGCGCAGCGTTACGACTATCCGCTGGAATGGTGGGACCGCCCGCGCCTGCAGCAGGAACTGGCCAGCGAGCGCTACCTGGGCGCGGTCTATGATGCCGCCAGCGGCCACCTGCATCCGCTGGCCTATGCGCAGGGCCTGGCCCAGGCCGCCGAAGCCGCCGGTGTCACCATCCATGAGCAATCCGCGGTCACCCGGCTTGAACGTGGCTCGCAACCAGCACTGATCACCCACCATGGCCGGGTCGATGCGGACTTCGTCGTATTGGCCGGCAATGCCTGGCTGCAGGACATCGCGCCGGAGCTGGAAACCCGGATGATGCCGGTCGGCACCTATATCGGCGCCACCCGGTCACTGGGCGCCGAGCGCGCCAAGGCACTGATCCGCAATGACATGGCCGTGGCCGACGTGAACTGGGCGCTGGACTACTTCCGGCTCAGCCGCGACCACCGCCTGCTGTTCGGCGGCCAGGCCAATTACTCGGCATTGCCGCCGCCGGGTCTGCGCGCCAGCATGACCCGGCGCATGCGACGGGTGTTCCCGCAGCTGGCCGACGTGGAAATGGAGTATGTCTGGGGCGGCTATATCGACATCACCCGCAACCGTGCGCCGCATTGGGGCCGGATCACCCCGAACGTGTACTTCGCGCAGGGTTTCTCCGGCCACGGCGTCGCCAGCACCGGTCTGGCCGGCGAAGTGATCGCCGCCGCGATTGCCGGCCACGCGCAGCGGCTGGACGTGTTCGAGCGCATCCCACACGGCGTATTCCCCGGCGGCAAGGCTTTGCGCATGCCGATGCTGGTGGCGGCGATGTCCTGGTACAAGCTGCGCGATCTGTTGTGGTGAGGCGGGGATCGGGGATTGGGGATGAAGAGCGCGGATCACTGTGAGTGCAGGACCAGCGCTTGCCAATCCCGAATCCCCAATCCCCAATCCCGAATCCCGGCCACACATACAGCCTCAAGCTCCTGCGCCCGCGGCCGCTATACCTTCCGATGCTCCCTACTCTCGCCACTACCGCCAGCACGCCACAGGCAGCCTTTGACAGTCCGTCGATAGCGCCCCTGCCCCAGCGCATCCTGCTGGTGGAGAACTCGCGCACCTTCACCACGATGCTGCGCGAGGCCATCGAGCAGCGGCTGGAGCTGCCCGTCAGCGTCGCCTCCAGCCTGGCCGAGGCCGGTGAGCTGCTGGATCGCGAGGATGGCTGGTTCCTGGTCCTGACCGGACTGATACTGGCCGACGGCGACCGCGACCAGGTGGTGCAGTACTTCGTCAATCGCGGGCTGCCAACCATCGTGGTCAGCAGCGTCTATGACGAGGACCTGCGCAAGCGCGTGCTGCAACAGCAGATCATCGACTACGTGTTGAAGAACACGCCCGGCAGCATCGACTACCTGGTCTGGCTGGTGCAGCGCATGGAGCGCAACCGGCGCATCGCCGCCCTGGTCGTGGATGACTCACCGTCGGCCCGCGCCTACGCCTCCGCCCTGCTGAGCATGTACGGCTACCACGTCATCGAGGCCGATGACGGTGCCTCCGCGCTGCGTGCCATCGAGGCCGATCCGGCGATCCGACTGGTCATCGTCGATGAGGAAATGCCGGGCATGCAGGGCGTGGAATTGACCCGGCGGCTGCGTGCATTGCGTGCACGCGACAAGGTGGCGGTGATCGGCATCTCCGGCAATTCGGACCCGTCACTGATCCCGCGCTTCCTCAAGAACGGTGCCAACGACTTCCTGCGCAAGCCGTTCTCACGCGAGGAGTTCTTCTGTCGCGTCTCGCAGAACGTGGACCAGCTGGAACTGATCGGCACGCTGCAGGATCTTGCCACGCGCGACTTCCTGACCGGCCTGCCAAACCGCCGCAGCTTCCTTGAGCAGAGCCAGCGCCAGCTCAGTGCGGTCGACAACGGCGGCATGGTCGCCGTGGCCATGGTCGATATCGATCACTTCAAGCACATCAATGATAGCCTCGGCCACGAAGCCGGCGACCAGGCCATCCGCGCCGTCGCCTCGGTCCTGCAGGCAAACACCCGCAGCCAGGACATCAGCTCGCGCTTTGGTGGCGAGGAATTCTGCCTGATGGTCTCCGGCCTGGATGCAGCCGCCAGTGCTGCGCACTTCGAGAAAGTGCGGCAATCGGTAGCGGCCCTGCGGCTGCCTTTCGGTGACAGCGTCCTGAGCATGACGGTGAGCATCGGCGTCTGCCGCATGCCCTTGCGCAGCGGCAACCTGCATTCTCTGATCACCGAAGCCGACCGCCAGCTGTACCTGGCCAAGGCCGCTGGTCGCAACCGCGTCTGCAGCGCTGATACGCACTGAAGCAAACCCGCCTGTGATCTGAACGGGATCAACGCCTGAACACCGGCATTGATCCAGATCAACGCGCCTGCCAAACCCACTCCCTACAGTGCGGCTCAAAGCAAAAGGGGAGAAGCAGCGGTGGCACTACTGGTTTGGCAGGACGATCTCAATACAGGTGTCGAGGTCATCGACCATCAGCACATGCGCATCGTGGAGATGCTCAACCACCTCCACGTCGCCCAGAAAAGCCTGGAACGGGTCGCCGTGGCTGAAGTCATCGACGAACTGGTGGATTACACCATGTCGCACTTCGCCTTCGAAGAAGAGCTGATGGAAGAAGCCGGTTACCCCTTCTGCGCCGCGCACAAGCGTGTGCATGAAGTCTTCGGCAAGCGCGTCTCCGAGTACCGCATGCGCTTCCAGTCCGGCGAAGACGTTACCGACGAGCTGCGCAACATGTTGTCGCGCTGGTTGTTCAACCACATCCGCGGCGACGACAAGGCCTATGCCGAGCACGTCAAGCGCCACCTCAACCAGTTCGCCAGGGAACATCAGGAAGGCAGCTGGCTGGGACGCACGCTGAAGCGCCTGTTCCGCTGAACCGCTTTGCAGGAACGGCGAGGCTGCAGACATCCCCCCAGATATCCCCTCCCCGCCGTTCCTGCGTTTTTACCGCTGCAGGTACGCCGCAAGGCGCACACATCACCGGTCTTGTGTGGGACCGGCAGTAGTCGCGACTTACGGCGTCCCTGCGGCACCCTTGCGCTGCCTACGGCTGATCGCCAGCAAAGCCAATGCCGTTGCCAAGGCCGTGATGCACAGGTAGCCGCCAACCGCGGCGATGCCGAATTTCCCCGCCAGCCAGGTTGCTGCATACGGCGCGGGTGCTGCGCCAAGGATGCCGGCCAGATTGAACGACAGCGATGCCCCGGTATAGCGCACCTGCACCGGATACAGGCTGGCCAGCATGGTGCCGCAGGGCCCGTAGGTCAGGCCCATCAGGAACAGGCCCAGCGACAGGAACAGCAACACCTGCAACGGATGCCCGGCCTGGAACAAGGGCTGGAACAGCAGGCCGAACACGAAGATGCCCAGGGTCGCCCACAACATCGCCTTGACCGTGCCATGACGATCGCCGTAAAGCGCCGCCACCGGAATGCCGGCAGCGAAGAACAGGATGCCGACCATCTGCAGCATCAGGAAGTCCTCGCGCGCATAGCGCAGTACCGACGTACCATGGCCCAGCGTGAACACCGTCATCAGGTAGAACAGCACGAAGGTGGCGAACGCCGCCAAGGTGCCGACGACCACCGCAAAACCATGGCTGACCAGCACCTCACGCATTGGCAGGCGCACGCGCTGGCCCTGGTCCAGCGCCTTCTGGAAATCCGGCGTCTCGCGGATATTCAAACGCACCCACAGCCCGACGATCACCAGCAGCGCACTGGCGACAAACGGCACGCGCCAGCCCCAGGACAGGAAACTGGCATCATCCAGAATCCGCCCCAGCAGCAGGAAGGTGCCGGCCGACAGCAGGAAGCCCAGCGGCGCCCCCAGCTGCGGGAACATGCCGTACCAGGCGCGCTTGCCCGGCGGCGCGTTCTCGGTCGCCAGCAACACCGCCCCGCCCCACTCACCGCCCAGCCCGAGGCCCTGCCCGAAACGGCACAAGGCCAGCAGCAACGGCGCGATCACACCGATGTCGTGGTACGTCGGCAGCAGGCCGATCGCCACCGTCGACAAGCCCATCGTCAGCAGTGCCGCGACCAGCGTGGCCTTGCGCCCTATCCGGTCGCCGTAGTGCCCGAACACCGCCGAACCCACCGGCCGCGCGATGAAGGCCACCGCAAAGGTCGCCAACGACTGCAGCAGCGCGGCCTCATTGCTGCTGTCGGGGAAGAACAGCTTGGGAAACACCAGCACCGCTGCGGTGGCGTAGATGTAGAAATCAAAGAACTCGATGGTGGTGCCGATCAGGCTGGCCGCCAGTACGCGGCGCGGGGAGTTCAGGGGAACGGAGCTGGCGGCGGTCGACATGGTCGCAACAGAGGAAATAATGGCCGCAGTCTGCCATGCAGCACCGCAGCGGCCGTCATTTGGTTGCAGCCGACACCGTTGCTTGACGATGCTGCCGTCATTTCCCTGGGAGCGGGAAACTATTGGCACAGATGGCGGTCACAGCATCGGCCCCCGCATGGATGCTTTGCCGATGGCGACCACTTCCGGACGTTTCCGACACCCGCTCGCCCACCTGAGCGCTGCCATTACCGTCGTCGCCGTCCATGCAGCCCTTGCGCTATGGCTGTTGCAAGCGCGTCAGCCGAGCTCGCCCGACAGCGGACCGCGCATCAACCTGCGCTGGTTGCCGCCCCCTCCAGCCACATCACCGGCCATGCAGGCCGGACACAAGTCCCCGCTGGCGGCCAGCAGTGGAATGTCTGCAAGTATCCGCTCCCGGCGCTCGCCCACCCGGCAACCGCCCCTGGCCTCATCGCAAACACCGGCCCCAACGCCTGCACCCTTGAATCTGAGCCTTGCCGAAAGCGCCGCCGGCGGCAACCCACTGACCGCCGACAGCTTCGCCCAGCAACCATTTCGACGCCTCAACCAAGACCCTGCCTTCCAGCACGTTCCTCGCTACTTCCGGCTGAAGCCGCAGATGAGCCCGAAACAGATGATCCAGGGTGTGGCCAGCTACCTTGGGTTCTGGCCACCGGGCTACGAGGTCGATCCCTGCACGCTGAGCCGGCGCGACGTCAGCTATTTCCAGAACGCAGTGAGCGCGCGCGACCGCGACGCATTGCGCACGGCACTGCTGCAGGAAAGCGCGCGTTGCCGCCGCTGAGCCCACAACCGTGCCTCACGCACGATCACAGCCTGCAGCGCCGCGATTCACGGATATGTAACCCGTCCAGCCCGAACGCTGATTAGGCTGGGAGGGTTCGTTGTGCACCTCCCCCCACGACCGGAGAACCTCATGACTGAATCCAGCCCACGCTTCGAGCACGAAGCCGACGCCACCGCCCGCTACTGGCACAACACGCCGCTCAACACGTTGCCGCCGCCGGACATGGTCGGCAACTACCAGCGCTTCAAACCATTGCCCACCGAGGGCATCCAGACGCGCAAAGCCTGGATCGTCGGCGGCGGAATCGCCGGCATGGCGGCGGCCTTCTACCTGATCCGCGACGGCCATATGCCGGGCGAGAACATCACCATCATCGAAGGCGCCGGCATCGAGGGCGGCTCACTGGATGGCGCCGGCAACCCCGAGGACGGCTACATCGTGCGCGGCGGCCGCGAGATGAACTGGAACTACGACAATCTCTGGGACATGTTCCAGGACGTACCGGCACTGGAGCTGCCGGAAGGCTTCAGCGTGCTCGACGAATACCGGCTGGCCAACGACGCCGACCCGAACTGGTCCAAGTCAAGATTGATGCACAAGCAGGGACAGGTGCTGCCCGACTTCACGCGCTTCGGACTGAACCGCAAGCAGCAATGGGAAGTGGTCAGCCTGCTGCTCAAGCGCAAGGACCAGCTCGATGACCTGACCATCGAAGATCATTTCAGCGAAGGCTTCCTTGCCAGCAATTTCTGGTTCCTGTTCCGCTCGATGTTTGCTTTCGAGAACTGGCACAGCCTGCTGGAAATGAAGCTCTACATGCATCGTTTCCTTGATGCCATCGACGGCTTTGGCGACATGTCCACGCTGGTGTTTCCCAAGTTCAACCAGTACGACACCTTCGTCACCCCGCTGATCAAGCTGCTGCGCGAGAAGGGCGTGCAGGTGAAGCTCGGCACCCAGGTGCTGGACATGGACTTCGATGTGCAGGGCGAGCAGCGCACCGTCACTGCCCTGCGTACACGCAGCAACGCCGGCGATGGCCGCCTCACCGTCGCTCCGCGTGACCTGGTGATCGCGCTGACCGGCTCGATGACCGAGGACACCGCTTACGGCGATCTGGACACCGTGCCGGTACTGAAGAAGCGCCACGGCGGCCCGGCCGAAGGCAGCAGCTGGGGCCTGTGGCGAAACCTTGCCAAACACTCGTCAGTATTCGGCAAGCCCGACAAATTCTGTGGTGACATCGACCGCTCCATGTGGGAGTCGGCCACCCTCACCTGCAAGCCATCGCCGCTGGTCGACAAGCTGCGCGAGCTCTCGGTCAACGACCCGACATCAGGCCGCACCGCCACCGGCGGCATCATTACCTTCACCGATTCGAACTGGGTATTGAGCGTCACCATCAACCGTCAACCGCATTTCCCCGGCCAACCCAAGGACACGGTGGTGATGTGGGTGTACGCGCTGCTGATGGACCAGCCCGGCAACTTCGTCAAGAAAACCATGCCCGAGTGCAATGGGCGCGAGATCGTGGCCGAGCTATGCCACCACCTGGGCATTGCCGATCAGCTCGACGCCATCATCCCGCACACCAAGGTACGACTGGCGCTGATGCCGTACATCACCGCCCAGTTCATGCCGCGCGCGGCGGGTGATCGCCCGCACGTGGTCCCGGCCGGCAACACCAACCTGGCGCTGGTTGGCCAGTTCGTGGAGACCGCAAACGACGTGGTGTTCACCATGGAAAGCTCGGTACGCACCGCGCGCATCGCGGTCTACAGCCTGCTCGACCTGCCCAAGCAGGTACCCGACCTCAGCCCCACGCAGTACGACATCCGCAACCTGCTCAAGGGCGCACGCGCATTGAACAACGGCGAACCCTTCATCGGCGAACGCTTGCTGCACAAATTCCTTGGCGACACCTACTTCGCCCACATCCTGCCACCGCTGCCCAGCAACGAGGGCGAATCCACCCGCCGCGAACGCCTGGAAGCCGAGCTGGCCGGACTCAAGGACAAGGGCGGCGCGGTACTGCAGGGCTTCGCGCAGTGGCTGGATCGTTTTGCGGGCCAACTGCGCAAACGCGGCGATGACTGAGGCCTGATGGAGCGTCTCAACACGCCTGACTACAAACCAGGGTGAGTCCTTGTGGGAGCGGCGCAAGCCGCGAAGCATGCATCACATCAGAGACAGGCACCTCTGCGATCAGATGCTGCATCGGCTTCGCGACTGACGTCGCTCCCACAAACCTGCACGCGGCCAGTCCTTGGGCGAGGCCCCTTGCCGAGCATGGCTCGGCACTACCGCTGCCTGTTGTTGCGCACTGACCCAGGCATCCTCTGCCAAGGGAATGAACGTTCTGAAAACACTTTCTTGCGTTCCCGTGCACATCGATTAACCGCATCCGATTGCCGTACGTTGAATCCGCGACGATTCACGGATTGATACAGGTTGGCGAGGTTAGGGTTGATACCGCGCCAGAAGCGCGATGAACCCCGAAGGAGCAGACCAATGAACAATCGACCGCTACGTACCGCTTTGATTGCAGCCGCACTGACATTGGCCGGCAGTGGCATCGCTCAGGCCCAGGACGCATTGACTGCGCCACAGGTGCGCGCGCACCTGGAGTCGCAGGGCTATACCGACATCAAGGACGTCAAGTTCGAGGACGGTATGTGGGAAGCGGACGCGACCAGTGCCGATGGCAAGAAGGTCGACGTGAAGCTTGATCCACGCAACGGTACTGTTTACCCGGACAAGGCCGTGTCGCAGTTGGGCGAGGCGGATATCCGCGCGCAGCTTTCCAGTGCGGGTTACACCGGCGTCAGCGATGTGAAGCTGGATGACGGCATGTGGAAGGCCAAGGGCAGGACCGCCAGCGGCGAGAAAGTCGAGGTGCGTCTGGATCCGGCAACTGGCGCAGTGGTCGCACAGGAGAAGGAGTAACAAACGCCCTCCCCCTGGCTGCGCCAGCGGGAGCGCGCAGAGCTGCATGCACCGCCCCTCCCCCTTTGGCGTAGCCAAGGCGGAGGTTGGGAGGGGGTAGCTTTGCTGTTGCTTGCAAGACTTCAAACGCAACAACCGAAGCTCAACAGCCAACCCCTCCCCAGCCCTCCCCTTGGCGTACGCCAAAGGGAGGGAGCAAGGCTGCATGCACCGCCCCTCCCCTTTGGCGCAGCCAAGGGGGAGGTTGGGAGGGGGTAGCTCTGCTGTTGCTTGCAAGGCTTCAAACGCAACAACCGAAGCTCAACAGCCAACCCCTCTCCAGCCCTCCCCTTGGCTTATGCCAAAGGGAGGGAGCAAGGCTGCGTGCACTGCCCCTCCCCTTTGGCGCAGCCAAGGGGAGGCAGCGTCAGCCTTCCAGATTGATCCAGGTCGCCTTCATCTCGGTGTACTTGTCGAAGGCGTGCAAGGACTTGTCGCGGCCATTGCCCGATTGCTTGTACCCACCAAACGGCGCGGTCATGTCGCCGCCATCCCAATAGTTCACCCATACGCTGCCCGCTCGCAGGCCACGTGCAACACGATGCGCTCGCGAAATGTCGCGCGTCCACACACCGGCGGCCAGGCCGTACTCGGTGTCATTGGCCAACTGCAAGGCGTGTTGCTCGCCATCGAATGCGATCACCGACAGCACCGGGCCGAATATCTCCTCGCGGGCGATGCTTTGTTGCGGACTGACTTCATCAAACACCGTCGGTTCGATGTAACACCCGCCGGCAACGACATCCGCACGCCTGCCACCCAGCAGTAGCCGCGCGCCTTCCGCGCTGCCTTTCTCCACGTAGCCAAGCACGCGCTGGGTCTGCGTTTCGTCCACCATCGCTCCCATTGCCGCCTTCGGCTCGAACGGATGCGCGGGCTGCATATGCCGGCCATGCTCGATCACCTTGGCGACAAACGCGTCCTTTATCGAACGCTCCACCAGCAGACGCGATCCTGCCGTGCATACCTCGCCCTGGTTGTAGAAGATCGCGCTCGCCGTCGCTTCGGCCGCCTTGTCCAGATCGTGCGCATCGGCAAACACGATGTTTGGGCTCTTGCCGCCGCACTCCATGTAAGCGCGTTTCATGTTCGACAGGCCCGCACATTGCAGCAAGCGCTTGCCGACCGCGGTGGAGCCGGTGAACACCAAACCGTCCACATCCATGTGCAGCGCCAAGGGCTCGCCCGCACCCTTGCCGCTGCCAGGCACCACGTTGAACACACCATCCGGAACACCGGCCTCGCTGACCAGCTCGGCAAAACGCAAAGCGCTCAACGGCGATTTCTCGGACGGCTTCAGCACTACCGAGTTGCCCGCCGCCAATGCCGGCGCGACTTTCCACGCCGCCATAAGCAGCGGGAAATTCCACGGCACGATCGCACCGACAATGCCCAGTGGCTCGCGGGTGATCAAGCCCAGCTCGTTGGCACCGGTCGGTGCGACTTCGCCGTAGAGCTTGTCCACCGCCTCTGCGGTCCACTGGATGCAGCGGACCACACCCCCCATATCGACCCGCCGCGCCTGCGCCACCGGTTTACCCATATCCAGGGTTTCCAGCAAGGCGAGCTCATCGGCGTGCGCCTCCACCAAGGCTGCCAGCTTGAGCAGCACCTGCTTGCGCTTGGCCGGCTTCAACCCGGCCCAATGACCTGCAGTGAAACTGCGTCGTGCCGCCGCCACGGCATGATCGATGTCGACCTGGCCGCCATCAGCAATCTGCCCCAGCACGCGCCCGTCGATGGGGCTGACGCAGTCAAACGTGGCCCCTGAAGCGGCATCCACGTACTGGCCATTTATGAACGCGCGGGTGCGCAGTGACAGACTGTCGGCGAGCGTCTGCCACTGCTCACGGATCTGGGGACTGTTCATGTGGTTCTTCCCGGTGACGAAGGCGTTGCTACCGGGCGCCATGGTACGCCGGCCACCGTAGGGCGCCGACACGGACCTGTTATTTTCCGCAATTACAAGGGTTGGCCCAGGCCCGTGCTGGCTTCACAATGCCGCTCCACGTTTCTGGCACCGCTCATGGACATCATCGTCAACGAAGAACTCAAGGCCTATATCGATCCGCTCACGCAGGACGAGCACGACGCGCTGGAGCGCAGTCTGCTGGCCGAGGGTTGCCGCGACGCACTGGTGCTGTGGGGCGACGTGCTGATCGACGGCCACAACCGCTATGGCATCTGTTCCAGGCACGGCATTCCGTTCAACACCGTGCAGAACACCCGCTTCAAGTCGATGGACGACGTTCATCTGTGGATGATCGAGCAGCACCTCGGCCGTCGCAGCGTCTCCGACTACCAACGCGGCGTGCTCGCCCTGCGCAAGCGCGACATCCTGGAAGCCCGCCGCCGCAGCGAGCAGGAACAGCTGCGCCGCGAGAGCGAAGGTGAGGCTGCGCCCAGCACCACCGACAACGACAGCCCGCCGTGGGACCCGGCACCCAAGCTGTCCAAGGCCGACCTGGCCCGCGAAGCCAAGCTGAGCCCCAGCCAGGTGACGATGATCGAGAAGATCCACGACCACGCCACCGCCGAGGTGATCGAGGCGATGCGCGTGGGCGCGATCTCACTCAGCGCCGCGGCGACCGTGGCCAGCCTACCCGAGGACGAGCAGCGCGCAGCGGCGCGTGGCGGCAAGGACGAACTGAAGCAGGCCGCCAAGCGCGTGCGCGATGCCAAGCGCAAGCCCAAGGCTGCACGCGAGGATGCCGATGACGACGCACAGCCGCTGAGCATGGCCGAAGCCGATGGCCTGGACGGTAACGTCGACAGCGCCGAAGTGCAGGCCCTGCGCCAGCGCGTGGCTTCGCTCACCGCCGAGAACCAGGCCCTGCGCATGGAGCTGGACGCCCTGCGCGCACGCATGCTGGCCGCCCAGGCAGAAGAGCCCATCGACGCTTGATTGCACTGAGCCGGCCGCCTAGGCTGCGGTCATCCCTGCAAGGAGCATGTGATGGCCTCGGCCTCCCCCGAACTTGAAGTTTTTGTCCGCGACGCCTTGATGCGCGGGCATAGCCGCCAGCAGGTCAGCAGCGCATTGCTGGCCGCCGGCTGGAACGAACAGCAGATCAGCGGCGTACTCGACGGCTGGGCCGATGTGGATTTCCCGCTGCCGGTGCCGCGCCCACGCGCCTCGCTGTCGGCACGCGAAGCCTTCGCCTATCTGGTGCTGTTCAGCACCTTGTACTTCTTTGCCTGGAACCTGGGCAGCCTGCTGTTCCAGCTGATCCAGTACGCCCTGCCCGACCCGGCCGATCCCGATTGGCAACTGGTGCGGCTGAGTGGTGGCATCCGCTGGGCGATCTCGGCGCTGGTGATCGCCTTCCCGGTATTCGTGTTCGCTGCCCACCGCGTCAGCCGCGATGTGGACAGGCATCCAATCAAACGGCTGTCGCCGGTACGCCGCTGGTTGACCTATCTGACCCTGTTCGTCGCCGCCACCGTGTTGATTGGCGACCTCACCGCACTGGTATACAACCTGCTCAGCGGTGACCTGAGCCTGCGCTTCGTGCTCAAGGTGCTGGTGGTCGGCGTCATCGCTGGCACCGTGTTCGGTTATTACCTGTGGGACCTGCGCCAAGAGGAGGTCGAGGCATGAGCCGCACGGCTTGGGGCACCCGCGTACTCTGGGCGACCGGCATCGTCACTGCAGCCGCAATTGCAGCCGGTGTCTGGGTCATCGATTCGCCGTCGCAGCAGCGGCTCAAACGCCTGGACGATGCACGCATATCGCATCTGCGCACGCTGGAAATCGCAGCAACCAATTACTGGCGCGAGAACGATGCACTGCCGCCCAACATCCTCGCCCTGGTCGCGCAGCCCGGCATGATCCTGACCTACAAGGATCCTGCCGGTGGGCCCGACTACCGTTACCGCACCTTGGACGCCACCCATTACGAGCTGTGCGCGCAGTTCGACAGCAGCACCGCGGACGGCCCCCAACGTGCCAGCGAATGGGCACACCCTGCCGGCAACCACTGCTTCCGCCGGGCGGTAAGCGCCAGGGACAGCGAGTAAGCCGTGAGCCCCCAGGACGATCCGCGCCGTGCGCAACTGCGACGACTGAAGCTGTACGCCGTGGCGATGCTGCTGGCGATGCTGGCCGGTTTCATCGTCAGCCACATCAACGGCGAGCGCGGCATCTGGGCCTGGGTTGGCGCGTTCTGTGAGGCGGCCACGGTGGGCGCTCTGGCGGACTGGTTTGCGGTGGTGGCCTTGTTCCGGCGGCCGTTGAACCTGCCGATCCCGCATACGGCCATCATTCCGCGCAACAAGGAACGCATCGCCGACAGCCTGGCGGTCTTCGTCCGCGATCACTTCCTGGAGCCGGAAGCGCTGCTGGCCAAGCTGAAGGTATTCGACCCGGCCACCCGCCTGGGCGAATGGCTGGCACAACCGGCGCAGGCCAGGATGCTGGCTGGCATGGCACGCGGCTGGGCGGTGCAGGCATTGGACCTGCTCGATGAAGCTGCCGTGCGCCGCTCCATCCAGGGCTTCGTGGTGGCACAGCTGCGGCAATGGAACGCTGCGGGAACCGCCGGCGAGCTGCTTGGCCTGCTGACTGCCGACAACCGCCACCAGCGCGTGCTCGATGAAGGACTGACCCGCATCGCCCATTGGCTGGACAACGACAAGGTGCGGCAGCAAGCCTCGGCCTTGATCGTGCGCTACATCCGCAAGGAATGGCCAAAACTGGCCAGCACCGTGGACTGGGTCAAACCCATCGACGAGATTGGCGATTCACTGGCCGACAGACTGGCGCGCGCCGGTCTGGAAGAGCTGCAGGCGATCCTGTCGCAACCGGAGCATCCACTGCGGCAGGACTACGCTGCATGGATCGCCGATTACATCCGCCGCCTGCGCGACGATCCGGCCTTGGCTGCGAAAGTGGACGCACTGAAGCAACAGGTGATCGACCACCCCGCGGTGCAGGAATATGTGCAGGGTTTGTGGCAGCGCGTGCACGACTATCTGCGCACCGATCTGTCACGCGAAGATTCGGTGCTGGCCGGCCACCTTGAACGCAGCCTTGGCAAACTGGGCAGCAGCATCGGCAACGATCCGGCCCTGCGCGACGCGCTGAACCAGCACATGCTGGCGGGCGCGGAGAAGCTGACCAATCGCCTGCGCAGCGGCGTCACCAGCCATATCGCCCAGACCGTGAAGGCATGGGATGAAAAGAAACTGGTGGAGCAGTTGGAGCTCAGTGTCGGTCGCGACCTGCAGTACATCCGCTACAACGGCACCCTCGTTGGCGGCTTGATCGGCCTGTTGCTGCATGCACTGACCGGCTGGCTGAAATTCTGACAGAACGGCTGCAGGACAGGTAATTCTTGTGGGAGCGGCGTAAGCCGCGAAGCTGGCATTCCATCGGCTCGAGGTATTTCCCGCGATCCATATGCACCAGCATTTCCAGATTGCAATCAAACAAGCAACTTGCCATTTCGTCAGCTTCGCGGCTTACGCCGCTCCCACAAGAGACTGCGGCTATTTTCTTCGCTGCGCCCTCTTCCATTCATTGACGCTTTGCGGAACAACGCAGCAACAAAAGGATCGCGTTCCTGAAAGTTCAACAGTTTCAAAAGACAATTTAGCTTGCCCTCATAAATAAGAATGGTTATCGTTACGAACTAGGCCGTACGCCCAGCCCCTCGCGGCAGCGATGCACCGCATCCACCGCCAAGCCCCGTGTACCCCCGATAGATACCAAGCCGCGCGACGCCAATGGGCCGACGCGCAGCACATGCGGGCAGCACGCGGGAAACCTTTTCCGGCACCTCACACGCCAGTCGTGTGGCGCAGCCGTGGGCATTCCCCTGTTGGCCGCACCACTTTCGCCACTCAGGAAACGCCGATGCATCGCCCCCGTGCAACCACTCCGCTTTCGCTTTCACTGCTATCGACCGCCCTGGCCGTGGCTCTCGCTGGCAATCCCGCTTCTGCGCGTGCAGAAGCGCCGGCCGACAGTGCAACTACACTGGATGCAGTGAAGGTTGTCGCCGAAGGCGAGCTATCCAACTCCTATACCGTCAAGCACGCAAAGACCGCGACCAAGCTGGACCTGTCGCTGCGCCAGACCCCTCAATCGGTCACCGTCATCACCCGCCAGCGCCTGGACGACATGGGCCTGTTCTCGCTGTCCGATGTGATGGGCCAGGTTACTGGCGTGCATGTCTCGGTCACCGACAGCGAGCGCATCAACTATGTCTCGCGCGGCTACAACATCACCAATTTCCAGGTCGATGGCATGCTCAACACGTTTGGTGGGTCGATCAAGACCAATACCGACAACGTAATCTATGAGCGCATCGAAGTGGTCCGTGGTGCCACCGGCCTGACCACCGGCGCAGGCGATCCGTCCGGCACCATCAGCTTCGTGCGCAAGCGCCCCACCGACACCGTGCAGATGGGCGCCAACCTCACGCTCGGTCGCTGGGGCAACCAGCGTATGGAGTTCGACATCGGCGGCCCGGTGGCCTGGGACGGCCGCATCCGCGCCCGCGCGGTCGCCGCCAAACAGCAGAGCGATTCGTTCCGCGATGTCTACAAGCTCGACAAGAACGTCTTCTACGGCATCATCCAGGCGGACGTCACCGACAGCACCCTGCTTGAGCTGGGCTACGAGTACCAGTCGCCAGAGACCTCCGGCGTGACCTGGGGCGTGGTGCCTTACTGGGGTGTGGATGGCAAGCCAGCCAACCTGCCGCGCTCGACCAACATGTCAGCCTCGTGGAGCCAGTGGCCCATCGTCGAGAAGACCAGCTTTGCCCGCATCGAGCAGCAGCTCGGCGCCGGCTGGGCATTGAAGGGCAGCTTCACCCACGCCGATCGTGAGACCGATGGCAGCGTCTGGTACGGCGCCAATGGTTTCCCACGACCGGATGGCACCGGCGTCACCGCCTACCTGTCGCACTTCGCCGAACAGAGCACGATGGATGTGTTCGACGTGAACGTCGGCGGCAACTTCAAACTGTTCGGCCGCGAGCACGAACTGGTGTTCGGTCTGGGCGAGTCCCTGCGCAAGGGCGAGAACCCATCCATCACCATCCCCGCCTATTCCAGTGACTACGCGCAGGTGCCGGACTGGCGTAACTGGACCGGGAACATTCCCGAACTGCCGATCGTGCGCAACGGCTACCTGGGTTCGGAAAGCGAATTGAAGCAGCGTGCCGCCTATGTCGCCGCCCGCCTGCAGCTGGCCGATCCGCTGCTGGCCGTCGCCGGTGCCCGTTACAGCACCTGGGAAACCAAGAGCTGGCGCTACACCTACGACACCGCCGGCAACCGCACTGGCACCGCTCGCGGCGGCTACAAGCCGGAGAACACGTTTACCCCGTACTTCGGCCTGATCTACGACATCAACAGGTACTTCAGCGCCTACGCCAGCTATACCGACATATTCCAGCCACAGGAATACCGCGACAAGAACAACAACTACCTGGAGCCTGTCGTCGGCGACATGTGGGAAGCCGGCGTCAAGGCGGAGTTCTTCGACGGCCTGCTCAACACCTCGGCTGCCGTGTTCAAGGGCGTCAAGGACAACGTCGCCGAGGAAGACGACAGCGTCCCGCCGAATTCGCTGCCGGGTGGCGCCACCGCTTACCGCTCCACCGGCAAGGGCAACAAGGTCAAGGGTTGGGAAGTGGAAGCACAGGGCAGCCTGGGCGAGCACTGGAACCTGTCGGCCGGTTTCGCCCATACCACCAGCTACAGCCAGGAAGGCGTACGCCAGAACACCACCACTCCGGTGGACACCTTCCGCCTCAACACCAGCTGGCGCCCGGGCGGTGCCGAAGGCCGCTTCTGGCTTGGCGGCGGTGCCACCTGGCAGAGCGAGATCTGGCGCAACAGCAGCAAGCCTGCGGCCGACTACCTGACCAGTGGCGCAACCGTAAGCGCGCGCATCACCCAGGAGTCGTTCTACCTGCTGAACCTGTCTGCGGGCTACCGCTTCAACGAGAACTTCAGCGCCCAGCTCAACGTCAACAACCTGCTGGACAAGGAGTACTTCAGCAACGTGGGCTTCTACAACGGCGTGTACTGGGGTGAGCCGCGCAATGTGCTGCTGACCCTGCGCTGGAAGCTCTGATTTCTCCAGGGAAACCACTGCGTCGCAGTGGCGGCCAGGGACGGCCGACTTATCCCTCGCCACCGGCTTTGCCGGTGGCGTCCGTATTGATCCGACTATGCAGGTTCCCGTGGACAGCACGCCTCTCGCCAGCCCCTGGTACACCCGTTTTGGCAGTTTCCTCGCACGCCCCTGGCTGGGCGTGTTGTCGCGCTCGCTTGCCGCCATCGTCGGCGGCTACGCGCTGGCCGCCACTTGCTCGATGTTCTTCGCCGTGGCCTTGCCCATCGCCCGCAGCCAGGCCGTGCTGACCGGCATGCTGGTCGCCATCGTGCTGTGTGCGTGCGCCGCATTGTGGGCATTCGCTACCCGTAGCGCGCTGCGTGCCTGGGTCGGCATCCTGGTCCCGACCGCGCTGTTGTGGCTGGGTACCCAGTGGTTGGGAGCTGCCGCATGAAGAACGGATTCCGCCAATCGATGGCGTGGCTGCATACATGGACCGGCTTGCTGGTCGGTTGGTTGCTGTTGCTGATCTTCATGGCTGGCACCGCCAGCTATTACCGCGAGGAGATCAGCCGTTGGATGCGGCCCGAGCTGCCGCGCAGCACGGTCAGTGCCGACGATGCCGCTGGCCGCGCGCTCAGCTTCCTGCAGCACAAGGCACCGCAGGCCGAGAGCTGGAGTGTCACCCTTCCCGATGCCCGCAACCCGGCGATGCGCATGTTCTGGCGCAACCCGGAATCGATGGTCAAACCGCCAGTCGAGGGCGAGAAGCGTCGCCGTCGTGGCGGTGGCCGCTTTGGTGACGCCACCGTCGATCCCAATACCGGCAACGAAGTCACTGCACGCGAAACCCGCGGTGGTGATTTCTTCTACCGCCTGCATTTCGACCTGCACTACATCCCGGTGATCTGGGCCCGCTATATCGTTGGCTTCTGCGCGATGTTCATGCTGGTGGCGATCATCACCGGCGTCATCACCCACAAGAAGATCTTCAAGGACTTCTTCACCTTCCGCCCGCAGAAAGGCCTGCGTTCGTGGTTGGATTTCCACAACGTCAGCGCGGTGATGGCGCTGCCGTATCACGCGATGATCACCTACACCGGCATCGTCACCTTGATGTTCCTGTACCTGCCGTGGGGGGTGAAATCGGCCTATCCGAACGACGAGGACGCGTTCTTCAGTGAAGCCTTCGCGCGCATGGCCGAAGTCGAATCACCGGCGCAAGGCACGGCGGTGCCCGTGCCGATCCAGCAATTGATGGACAGCGCACGCAAACAGTGGAACGGCGCAGATATCGCCGGCTTCACCGTGTACCGCCCCGGCGCTGCCAATGCCGTTGTCGACATCCAGCAGCGCGATGGCAAACGCCTGTCCATAGACACGCCGGCGCTGCGCTATGACGCAGTCAGCGGCCAGTTGCTGGAAGCCAGCCCCGGCGCCGGTGGTGCAACGCAGACACGTGGCGTGATGTACGGCCTGCACCTGGCACGCTTCGCGGACTGGGGACTGCGTGCGCTGTTCTTCCTGTCCGGCTTGATCGGCTGCCTGATGGTAGCCAGCGGCGTGGTGCTGTGGGCAGTGAAGGAGCGGCCCAAGCATGCCAAGTCCGGCAAGACCGGTTTCGGCCTGCGCCTGGTCGATGCCTTGAACATTGGTGCCGTCGCCGGTCTGCCGATCGCCTTCGCCGCTTACTTCTGGGGCAACCGCCTGCTGCCTGTACAACTGGCCGAGCGTTCGGCGGCAGAGGCCAATGTGTTCTTCTGGGCCTGGGGCGCTGCCCTGCTGGCGGCTTTCATCTGGCCCAAGCGGATGATGTGGGCCTGGCAGCTGTATGTCGGCGCAGCCTTGTTCGCGCTGATCCCCCTGCTCAACGCCTTGACCACGAATGCGCATCTTGGCGCGAGCATTGCCGCCAGTGACTGGGTATTGGCCAGCTTCGACCTGTGCATGATCGCCTTCGGCGCGATGCTGGCCTACTGCGGCTGGCGCATGCAGCACTGGCAACCACCGTTGAGCGCTGCCGAGAAGAAGCGCCGGCAACAGGCCGCAGTCGCGGCGGAGGCAAGCGCATGATGCTGCTTGCCCTGGGTTTGTCGTTTGCTGCGTTCGCCGCCTTGTCGTTGGCGATGGAGAAGCATCAGCTGGAGCTGCACGGCAAAAATGGCGCCAGCGTTTCGCGTATGCGGCTATGGCGCTGGTTGGGCTGGAGTCTGCTGACAGCTGCGTTCGCGCTGTGTGTGTGGCGCGGTGGCTGGGCGCTGGGGCCGGTGTGGTGGCTGGGGGCGATGACACTCGCCGGCTTGCTGCTGGCGTTCGGGCTGTACCCTTACCGGCCGCGCTGGATTGCGCCGTTGGCGTGGGCGTTGCCGGTCGTGGGGCTGGCAGCAGCAACCCTGCTGTAGAGCCGAGCCATGCTCGGCTGGGACGCTACCAGCCAGGGCGAGAAGCACCCCTCCCCAACCCTCCCCTTCGCTATGCGAAAGGGAGGGAGCAGAAGCGGTAGAGCCGAGCCATGCTCGGCTGTGGCGTTACCTGTAGTGGGGGCGGCGGCGCGGGGCGGGGGGGGGGGGGGACGCCCCCCCAGCCCCCCAGGCCCGGCCAAGAGCGAGGGCCAC